>JAAYLF010000330.1 GCA_012522035.1 Clostridiaceae bacterium | reverse complement strand
TACAGCGAAAAAGCTGCGGGGTTGCTTAATACTACGTATTAAGCATATATCCCTAAGTTAATATTTCAGGTAACCTTCTAAGTTACCTTTGAAGATAATTTCCAGTAAGTTTTTTACAATAAAGATTAAATTATTAGGGTTTGTAACTGGAAATTTTAGAACTTAAACCCTACAAAAACTATTATACGAGGTGTGGACATATGAAAAGACTCTTTATTATCATTACACTACTACTTCTTCTTGCAAACACGCTTTATGTCTTTTCCCATCCAGTAGATAAAAGCAATCCCATATACATAAATGTAAAAGACTTTGGCGCAAAAGGTGATGGCAGCACGGACGATACGGAAGCCATTAAGAATGCCGCTGGCAAAGCGTATGCTGAAAGCAAGGTGCTGTACTTCCCCACCGGTACATATGATATATCTGACTCCATCAAGTTTGGTTTTGACAACTCAAAAACACTGACTCTGCAAGGCGGAACTAATGCAGTCATAACCACGCCCGAGGATTATGAAGGAGATATCTTTGTATCAAACATGGAGTTTAATTTCTATGTAAAGAACCTGAAATTCATCCACAAAGGACCAAAGGGACAGATATTGAATTCCCACTACCTTAATGCATACAACTGCATTTTTGAAGGGAACAGCACAAACAAGAGCACTCTTGTAAGTTTTGCAGGTTCCAACTGCAAGGTACAAGACTGCACCTTCATAACAAAAAATGAAAACTCCTACGCTCTTGAGTATGTAAGAAGGCCTGAAAAGATATCCATAAACGACTATATTATCGACAACACCTTTGCAGGTGTGGGAAAAGGTTTAAGGATAGCAGCCTCCTCCATGGACGGAAGACCTGAAGGACTTAAAGTAAATGGCTGTACCTTTGAGAATTCAAACTCAGTGCAGATTCTTGTGGAATGCATCCTTCATTTGGACATATCCGACAATACATTTAAAAACTCTACAGGCACAGCCATAAAGGTTGTACCAAGGGATTTGGGTGTGCACGGCCTCTTCATTACAGGAAACAGCATTCAGGCTCAAGAATACTGTATTGAAGCCCAAGACAATGGTCTTGGCACAATCCACATAGCCGACAATTACATCCACGACTCAAAGATAGGCGTATTCATGAACAAAAGCTTTGCTGATGTACATGTTCACAACAACTACTTCAAAAACATTTCAGATACACCCGTAAAACTTCTAAACGCCTTTGAAATATATGTGGCGGAGAATGTGATTGAGGACTCTGGCAAATCCCTGCACATAACAGGCAGGAAAGGAAACTTTGTTATAGAAAACAATATTTATTCCAAAAAGGCGATAGTAGATATTGAAAACTATAAATACAAGGAAACTTTGTCGAATCAAGTCAACATATACGTGGTCTTGTCAATCATCTTTTCCATAGGGATTGTGGTTTTGATTGCTGTGTTGGTATTCCTTTTGAAAAAGAAAACATGAGAAAGGAGTGGGTTTTCATGTTAAAAAGAGTTGTATCGCTTGCTATTGTGTTTTTTATGTTTTTTGCTTTTACAGTCTATTCTGAAGAAGATCCTAATGCCAATGTATTTGAGTCGAATATAGATGAATGGACCTTTGCAGGAGATGGCATCTTTGGAAAGAAGACAAACTATTATGAAAAAAGCGGACTTTTCATGTCAGACAGGACTGTTCAGTATGTATATGCGTTTTCCAAAATGCAACTTGGCAGCGACAAATCCTTTTCCTTTGAAGTTGTGTTTGATGTGCCCAGCTATGATGCAACAGGAGCGGAAAAGGGCTGGTGCTGGCAGAACATTTTTATCGGTGGCAAGGATCCTGATGACCCTGGCG
>JAAYLF010000329.1 GCA_012522035.1 Clostridiaceae bacterium | reverse complement strand
TTTTCTGCTGCTTGTGTTATACTATACATAGTAAAGCTCACTCCTTGTTTTATTTTCACAAATATATTATAACATATTGAGGGGCTTTACTTTTTTTGTCACAAACCTAGAGAATCTTTACGCTAACGGAAAACTTCACTAAAGTAACTGTTCAAATGCTCAATCAGCATTTCCTTGTCCTCGCATCTGAATACAAGATCCCGCATTTTTGAGCTGTTTTTATATCCTTTCAGATACCAGGCAATATGTTTTCTCATTTCCCTAAGGCCTGTATATTCACCCTTGTGCTCAATGGTCATTTCCAACTGTCTTACAATCATTGACAGCACTTCCTCTTTTGAAGGCTTTTCAAATGTGTGTCCGTCTTTAAGGCAAGAAAGGATTTCCTTGAAAATCCATGGGTTGCCCAATGCACCCCTTCCTATCATGATTGCATCGCAATTTGTTTCCTCGAACATTCTCTTTGCATCTGCCGCATTTTTTATATCACCATTGCCAACGACGGGGATGCGGACAGTTTCTTTTACCCGTTTTATAACTTCCCAGTCGCTGTGTCCAGAGTAGAATTGATCTGCATATCTGCCGTGGACCGCAATGGCATCGCAGCCGGCTTCTTCTGCAATTTTAGCTATTTCACAAGCGTTCTCATGACCTGTTTTGTACCCTCTCCTGATTTTCACAGTAACAGGAATTGAGACTGCTCTGGCTACTTTTTCAATAATCTGTCCTGCCAAAGCTGGTTCCGTCATTAAGTATGAACCGCTTTTTCCTGCTGTGATTTTGGGGGTAGGGCAGCCCATATTGATGTCTATTATGTCTGCTCCGGATTGCTCGAAGTATTTTGCAGCATCCGCCATTATATCGGGCTCACTTCCAAAAATCTGAACGCTGATTGGCTTTTCAATATCCGTATGCTCAAAGAGCTCAAGTGTATTTCTGTTGTTGTAGAAAACTCCCTTGGAGCTTATCATCTCAGTCACGACAAGCCCGGCTCCCATTTCCTTGCAGAGGATGCGGAAGGATTTGTCGGTGACACCTGCAAGGGGTGCAAGAAAAACATTGTTATTCAGTTTTACATTTCCTATATAAAAATTCTCTCTTATCATCACAAACACCCCAAGTTAAAATATACCGAAGAATTTTAGCAGAATTGCATATTTTCTGTCAAATTCTTGGCTTCCTTATTCTACATTTACAACTGCCTTGTATTTTGATATAATTTATTGGCCCTCCAAGGGTAAAAAAAGGAAGAGGGGAATACTGTGGGTTACACTAAGGAAGATATTCTAAGAAAAATCAAGGAAGATGACATAAGATTCATCAGATTACAGTTCGTTGACATCTTTGGAATTCAGAAAAATGTTGCAATAATGTCTAGTCAGGCAGAAAAAGCATTAAACAATTTGTGCATGTTTGACGGATCCTCCATAGAAGGTTTTGTAAGGGTGGAAGAATCCGACATGTATTTGTGGCCTGATTTGAATTCGTATGTCCGTTTCCCCTGGTGTACAGGTGGAAATGTGGCCAGGTTTATTTGCGACATCTACAAATCCGACAGGACGCCTTTTGAAGGAGATCCCAGATATGTATTGAAAAAGGTGGTCAAGGAAGCGGAAAGCATGGGCTATACTTTCAATGTGGGCCCCGAGCTTGAGTTTTTCTTGTTCCACAAAGATGAAAACGGAGTACCGACTACAAAAACTCATGATGATGCAGGCTATTTTGACTTGGGTCCTGTGGATCTGGGTGAAAATGCAAGACGGGACATATGCCTTACCTTGGAGGATATGGGATTTGAGATTGAGGGATCGCATCATGAAGTGGCAAGGGGCCAGCACGAGATTGATTTCAAATATGCTGATGCGATTACTGCTGCTGACAACATTATGACCTTCAAGCTGGTGGTCAAGACCGTAGCCCAGAAGTATGGCCTACATGCAACTTTCATGCCGAAACCCATATACGGCATAGCAGGATCGGGCATGCATACCAACATGTCCCTGCTCAAAGATGGAAAGAATGCTTTTGCGGACGAGAATGACAAGCTGGGTCTCAGCAAGGATGCATATCATTTTATAGCTGGAATACTCAAGCACATAAAGGGATTTACAGCCATTGCAAATCCACTTATAAATTCATACAAGAGACTTGTTCCAGGATACGAAGCGCCCTGCTATATAACCTGGTCTGCGCAAAACAGAAGCACGCTTATCAGAATACCTTCATCAAGAGGTGAGGGTACCAGAATAGAATTGAGAAGTCCCGACCCTTCTGCAAATCCGTATCTTTTGTTTGCGGTGCTGCTGGCTGCGGGGCTTGATGGCATCAAGAAGGAGCTTATGCCGAACGATAGCAATAATGGATGCCTGTATGACCTTTCTGATGATGAACTTGAAAAGATGGGAATTGAAAAGCTTCCCGAAACCCTCGACAAGGCTGTGGAATACATGATCGAGGACCCGTTGATTAGGGAAACTTTGGGCGACCATATATTCAACAAGTATGTTGAAGCCAAAAAGGCGGAAATTCATGAATACAGGACGAGAGTGTCTTCGTGGGAAATTGACAGGTATCTGTCAAAGTATTGACCGTATGTTCATAAGATATATTATATCTGATAAGCAAGGGGGCATCTGAATTGAATTTCGTAAAAATGCATGGTCTTGGAAACGACTATATTTACGTTGACTTAATGCAGGAGAAGGTGGAGGATCCTGTTGCTCTTGCCAGGAAAGTGAGTGACAGGCATTTCGGAGTTGGTTCTGACGGTCTTATTCTTATAGACAAATCCATAGTAGCGGATTTTAGAATGGATATCTATAATGCAGACGGTTCAAGAGCTGAAATGTGTGGAAATGGTATTAGGTGTGTTGGTAAATACCTGTACGACAAGGGTTATGTAAAGAGGAAGAATATAAAAATTGAGACACTGGCGGGTATAAAGGAGCTGGAGCTCATAATTGAGAATGGTGTTTGCACAGGGGCCAGGGTTGATATTGGAGAGCCGGAACTTAATGTAAGGAAGATCCCGGTTATATGGAACGATGATACCATGATCGACCAGGAAATTATTGTCGGTGGAAAAACCTACAGTGTTACCTGCGTGTCCATGGGCAATCCACATTGTGTTGTATTTGTGGATGATGTTGAGCATATGGCTCTTGAGGCAGTAGGTCCTCTGTTTGAAAACCATCAGCTTTTCCCATCCAGAATCAACACGGAGTTTGCAAAGATTGTGGACAGAAAAACAATAAGAATGAGGGTTTGGGAAAGAGGTTCAGGTGAGACCTTTGCCTGTGGAACCGGTGCCAGTGCATCAGTTGTAGCTGGAGTATTGAATGGTCTTTGCGACAGGGAGGCAACTGTAATTCTTAACGGAGGAGAGCTCAAGATTCTTTGGGATGAAGCATCAAACCGTGTCTACATGGAAGGTCCTGCCGTTACAATATGCGAGGGTAAATACTTTTTGGATTGATTGTGGTATAATAGCCTTAGCATAAGCAAAGGACGTGTTGGTGATGCTTAAAAGAGCGGTAATTTTTTCATTTGCTTTGGTGGCTCTTTTTGCAATTGCCGGGTGCAATGGCGACAAAAAGCCAAAGAGAGGAAAGAATGAGGTAGTTGTAATCAGCTACAATGTGGATGCTGACGAGTCAACCCTGATAAATAGAGGACCTTTGATGACAGATTTGATAAACACCCTCTATCCCGATTCGGTAGGTTTTCAGGAGGCAAGGCCGGGTTGGCTGCATCTTCTTACTAAAAATCTTAAAGATTATTCTTACGTGGGAGTGTCTGCGGATGGGTCTAACCCTCATCCGGGATCTTTCGGGAATTATATTTTCTATTTGAAAGACAAATATGAAGTGGTTTTATCTGGAAACTACTGGCATTCCGACACTCCTTTGATTCCTTCAATATATCCCGGAGCGGACTGCAACAGGTACTGCGTGTGGGCAATATTCAAGAACAGGAAAACGGGTTTGATGTATGCCCATATCAATACACATCTTAACTGGCTTCCCAACAAGAAGGCAACAGAAGCAGGAGCAAGAATGGTGCGCAGCATGGCGGATGCTCTTTCGGAAATGGGGATTCCGGTTTTTGTTACAGGCGACTTCAATGACGGGGAAAACAGCAATACCTACAAGATTATGACGGAAGGAATCTTTGGAGATTCAAAATTCCTCACAGAGGATACCATGAATGTGGGAACATATCCTCATTATGGTGATTA
>JAAYLF010000328.1 GCA_012522035.1 Clostridiaceae bacterium | reverse complement strand
TAAATAGGAGGTTTAATATGGCGATAGAAGTAGTGCCTGAGTGGATGAGGGAACTAGAAGAAGAAGACGTCAATTTCATAAGGAACTTCATACTTGCATCCGGTTCCTTGAAAGAGATAGCAAACCAGTACAATGTCTCCTACCCCACAGTGAGGCTTAGGATAGACAAGATAATCCAGAAAATACGTATAAGTGAATCAAGAGAAAACGACCCATATATCTCACTTGTAAAACGTCTTGCTGTTAATGACAAAATTGATTTTGAGACAGCAAAACTACTTATCAACGAATACAAAAAAAGAATGGAAAGAGGGAGTGAATAATGTCTTTGATCATAATATTCTTTTTCATAATCCTTGCAACAAGCGGCCTGTGTTTTCTGCAAGTTTTCCTTTCAAGAAAGAAAAGCAAATGGCCAGGACTCATACTGCCTGCAGTTTTCATACTTTTATCGCTAATATGGGTGTCATACTTTCTAAAAATGAGTGATCGTGTTGGACCCAATATTGAAACGCCAGAGACCCGGTATGAGTATGATAGCAAGGGAAACATCAAGGAGGAATTTAAAAAGGTTGACGGCCACGTTTCCTTTGACAGGCACTCAAGACCAAGGGTAATAATAAGCGGATTTGGACTCATAACAATACTTATAACCACAAACATACCTACTGTAATATATCTTTTGATATACGGAATCAGCCGCGAAAAGATGCGTGCAAAACTTGAGATGCAGAAGATGGCAATCCAAGACTTGAATTAAGGAGGGAATTTAAATGAACCAAAAGATAAATACATTACTTATGTCCTTTACCCTGTTTTTTCTAATCCTCTTACTAATCTTTAGTTTGGTTGGATTGCGCAGGGTAAGAAACACAAATATGAATCTTGAAAACAGAATAATGCAGCTAAATAACAAGGTAAACTCACTGCAAAGTGAAATCAGTTCCATAAACAGCAACATACAGCATGAACTGAAAAAACAAGCCAGCATTCTTTCTTCGTATGATATAAAACTTGGAGAGATAAATGCCAGTGATCTTACAGTAGAAGCTATTGTCGAGGTAGTACCAAAAGAAATTGCTGATGATTCCGAAATGGAAGTAACTATTGGTGATATTACTGTAATAGCGGAAAAGATAAGCAACAAGTTTTTAGCCAAAACATACGTGGATGCACTTCAAACTTATGAAGTTGTAGTCAGTGTAAAGACAAACGGTGTAAGCAAAATCGAAACCCTTGACAGAAGAGTTGATACTAGACGCATATTTTCCGAAAAGGCAAAAGGTTTGGTTGAAGGACGCGTACTGTTTAAGAACAACAAACTGACCTTGGAGGAAAACATAATAAATATTGTATACAAGGCTTTTGAAAATACTGAAATTGAAATGGCACGCATATTTGCCACTGTTGATAATATGGAGGTTTGGGAGAAGGATATAACAGCGGATTTGAAGAGTGCTGAAGGTGTCTTGACTTATACTTTGAGCAAGACTTTTGATGTAAGTGCTGGTTCCGAATTGTTTCTTTACTTGGACGTAAAAGAAACAAACGGCATTACCTTCAGAATAACCATGAGAGGACTTAAACCTTACAACGAAAACGACATCGTCTTTATGGATACATTTGCCATTGCCATAATAGATAAAAACGGGAAAATGACATTGATATAGCATAGGAGGCCAATCATGTACGACTTTGAGAAATACATTAAACCTGTCTGGGAAGGAAACATGGTTATCGATGAGTCCTTCATGCCTGTTGAAAAGGAAGATGGAACAATCGACCCCATTCCTCTGCTTTTCAAGGCAGACAAAACCCTGTCGGTCAAAAACAGTAAACACACAACAACCTATAAACTTTTGGCATGAATGATGGAAGTGGAAGGGTTCCAAAGGATGATTATTTAGGGAATAGTTTGTACTTGTTACCACCATGCTGGCAAATGGCGAGGTGGCAAACTTCCTTGGAAACCAGGAAGAATACCTGCCAGCACTGAATACGCTTAAAGGAAACAAGGTGGCAATTGCCGACATGGCTACAATGCACAAATACCTGCTAAAAAGAAAGAGATGCTACGACATGTCCGGAAACAATGTAAATCATCCCAATGATTTTCTTGCCAGAATTTATGCACATGTTATGGCAGCAACACTTATAGAATAAAGGTTGGCACTCATAATGCCAACCTTATATTAAATCTCGTCTTTAAAGTACGCTCTTGTCAGCGCCTTGTTTCCATATATGTCCGAACATTCAAATCGGATGTATTCGTAGTTGAAATCCAAAGAAAATGTATGTTTTGTCAGAACATCCGACTCCTCCCTTGTACTCTTTGTAATTCTGGAATCCGTGCGGAGGAGAATGCATGAGCAGGGAGATGTTTCAATATACACTGTGTTGTCCTTCACATACAATTCGCGGATTACAGGACCGGTGGAGGCGTAAAAATCAAGATTTTCCAAGGCATTCATAACTGAATCATAAGAAAGTTCTTTTGCCTTTATCATCGTAAAACCTTTGAATGAATCACTTTTGGGTGACTTCAGTTCTTGCGAGTTGTGGTTGTCATCGGTAGCCACACAGCCACATCTCTTTCCACTCATTACAAAGGTTTCATACTCATATTCGCCCCAGCCATTCATCATATCCACTTCACAGCCTGTATTGTATACCTCAAAGGCAAACAAGCCTTCAAGAGGGAGAAAATCGCAAGCTGTCTGCAGCGACCATCTGGGATGGTTGTACTGGGCGATAAAACCTCTTTCCTTTGCCCTTCTTATGATATCGTTTATAACATCAGCATCATATATTCTTTCAAAGTCAATAAATTTATCCAAAGTTGGGTCCTTCGAAAAGAAATTCAAATGATACGTCGCATTCTTTGGCCATGGAACCGTATTGTCCGACACATCTATTTCAATGGAAGTTATGGGCAGGAATTCCTCATCGCACAAATCCATATGGGGTATCAGAACATTGTGGTCTGAAAACGCGACTACGCTGTACCCTTCCTTTTTATACACTTCCTTCAGCTGTTCCACAGTCAGTTTTCCGTCGGAATGCGTGCTGTGGCAATGCAGATTTGCCTTGTAAAAGGTACCTTCCTTTGGCAGCAGATACTTTCTCATAAAAAGCGCCTCCAAACTTATCTTATTTTTAATTTTATTCATTAACTATGTCCCCAACACCATTTAAAACATATCCAGGTCTGAAGGGGAACAAATCAATGTCTTCTCTTGAGGTTACGCCGGAAAGAACCAGCACGGTCTCGAGACCAGTTTCAATACCGGCAATAATGTCCGTATCCATTCTGTCACCAATCATAACAGCTTCAGCGGAGTGCACACCCAGCATCTTAAGACCTGTACGCATCATTAGAGGATTAGGCTTTCCTACAAAGTATGCTTTCTTGCCTGTAGCAGTTTCAATAGGTGCAATCAATGACCTGCAGGCAGGTACAAGCCCCGACTCCGATGGTCCTGTAATATCGGTATTGGTACCTATGAGTTTTGCTCCATTTAATACAAACCTGCATGCAAGAACCAGGTTTTCATAGTGATAGTTGCTTGTCTCTCCGACAATCACATAATCAGGGTTCACATTGTTCATTGTAATGCCAGCTTCATATAGGGCATTGAAAAGACCAGGCGCTCCTATAACATAAGCACTGCATCCAGGTGACTGGCTCGCTATAAATTTCGCTGTAGCAAGCGCACTTGTATAGAAGTTGCTTTCATCCACTTCAAGACCCATTCTGTAGAGTTTCTGCTGAAGTTCCTTCGGAGACCTCTCACTTGAATTGGTAAGGAAAAGAAATCTTTTGTTTTCCTTGTACAGCCAGTCAACAAAATCCTTTACTCCCGGCAAAAGCTTGTCACCATGATATATTACACCATCCATGTCGCATATAAAGCCTTTTTTGTTTCTAAGTTCAGACAACATACGTAAAGAAAATCCTCCAACCTTATTATTCTTCCAGTCAAGTATACTACATTAAAGACAAAAAAAGAAGGTGCCACTTTCCAAATGGCACCCAAGCAGTTTTTCTTTAATTGTCTTCCGAGTAGATTTCCAGTTCGGCAAGCTGCATAAGCAAGCCGTTGTTGTGGGTTTGATCATCGTCTCTCAATTGTGTTCCCATGAACCTTACAAATCTACCCTTTACATCTTCAAGCTTTATAATCCTTGGAGACAGATCGTTTTCAGCAGAACCCTCGTCGCCTTTTTTCTCATATACTGTTGTCCAGTTCTCCTTGTCGTTAGAAACATCGATCTGATAATCCGTTGGGAAATACAGACCTGTGTCCTGACGAGGCCATGCAATAACAGCATCGATTGTGTACTCTTTTTCCAGGTCAATGATAACCCATTCCTGCGCTTCAGATGGATCAACACCAATATATTTACCAACCTGACTGGTCCAGCCATAATGATATCCATCAATACACTCTATTTCTCCATCATTGATAAATTCTGGATACCATCCTCTTCTCTCATTAATTGTAAATGAAGAAACTTCATATGGCTTGTTGAGAGCTACATTGACTCCTTTTGGACCTTCTGTCGGCTCCGGAGTCACCACAGGGGTTGGCTCTTCCGTTGGATCCGGTTCAGGAGTAGGTGTGCTCGATACAGGTGTGGCAGTTGGTTTCTCCTTCTTATCGTCACCGTTCTGACAGCCAATCATAAATATTGTTGCCAGTACAAGCATGATAACAATTAGCCTTCTCATATTCTACCTCCCTTAAAAACTAATACCGTTTGAGCCTGTTTTATATTATCATAAAATTAATAATTAGTTAAGACTTTGCTCTCATCCATTCCTCCAGTTCTTTACTCACTTTTATACACCTTAACCTCTGCAATCTGTACATTCTTTGAAGAATATGAAGATGTAATTTTAATCTTAAGCTTTGTTGCATTTACAGGGCTAAACTTGAACCTGTTCTGTGCTGCATTCTGCACATTTGGAAGAGTCCTTTTTTCAATTGAAACAAAGTTTACACCATCTTCAGAGTAAAAGATTTCAACATCTCTTGGACCGTATCTTTCTCTTGGCAGAATCCATATTTCATCAATTTTGTACATGCCTGCAAGGTCAATTTCAAACCATTCAGGACTGCTTGCAGTAGGCACCTTGTTGTTATTCACCGTAAACGTTGCATCGTCATCATCCACAGCCAAATACTCCGGGTATGCAGCTTGAGTACCATGCTGGAATTTGGCTGTTTTGTTGTATGCAACGTTCACTCTACCGGTGTTGTCCCTGTATTCACCTACAGATACGGAATTAGAGAAAGCATCCTCTGATAAAAACCCTTCAAATTTACCTACAGCAACGACTTTGTATCTGTAGCTCTTTCCTTCTTCAATACTCTTGTCAACATATTCATTCACATCAGCTTCAAGAGTTGCCAGTACTTTTTCGATACCAAGAGTATCCACTCTTGTAACTATGTACTTCTCCACATTATTTGACTTGTTCCAGCTAATACGGACTTCCTTGTTGACAGCTTCAGCTTTTATGTTCTGCACCTTTGCAGGAACTTCAGGGAAGTTGTCAATTTTCTCAGTCTTTACTTTGCCGTCACACTGTACAAGATAAGACTCGCCAGCCTTCAGGCTTAAAGAGCCTTTTACATTTTTCCCATTGTAGATAAACATAATTTCAACCTTTACAGCGTCTCTTCCACTGTTCTTTATGTAGAATCTGTCGGGAGAGCTGCTGTTTCTTATCTGAACGCTCTTGCCGTCAGTTGATATGTATTTTGACAGCTCACCAACATATGAAGCCATCCCATCTTTAAGGGAAACCGTTGCTGTTTTGCCAGCTACAGTCATATCATCCATGAATATTGGTGCAAAGGTTTCTCCAGTGTATTCAAATGCACCCTTCTGACCATAAAAGTTGTTTACAACATAGTACTTTTTCCCATCAGTATCTTTTACGAATATGCCCTGCCATCCTTCAGGCATGTTGAGATATTCAACATCACTCTTAAGTTTCTTAAGCTCAGATTTTTCCACATTGGAGAATATGACAGCTGATGTTTTATTTATACTCTGTCCTTTCTGAAACTGTCCTGGCTCGATATAGAACTTCAATGTGGAGCCACCCAAACCAGAGCTCAATGTATAATCGCCAAAGGTGATCCTCATCTTTTTGTCCAGTATCACTGATGTATGATTGTCAACCAACACATATGATCCTTCATACTCTTTGTTAACTCCAGGACCTGCGGTAAAGCTGTCTTTATCCTTTTCAGTAATGATTGTCTTTTTCTGTCCTGAAACAATATCTGTCTGGAAGGATATGGGCACCACATAACCTGCTGCAATCTGGAGATTCCTCTCAGCAACGGTACTGTCCATGACAATCACAGCATTAGACGGAAGAGCAGTCATTGCTATATATCTTGATACCGCTCCACCGTTTTCACTCAATTTGCCTATGGACGAGAATCCTGCATATAGTCCGTTTGCAAATTTCTCTCCCACCGTGTAATTTTTATGGGTTATGTATGTCTTGTCTGCTGATGTGCCTACAATGGACATTGATCCGACAATGTTCGGCAGGTTTGGATGTGTTATGTATTTGTTGTCCGAATACTTGTCGCTGCTTGGTGTAACCAAGCCAATAAGTTTGTTCTTCCACGAAAGCGCTGCAAATCTGCTTATGCTGTTGTTGGTTATTACAAATCCATCCAGGAAAGTGGTTGTGCCTTTGTGGTTGTCTATAAAACTTTCCCAGGTTGCTGTGGTCCCTTCACCTTTAAACCCAACATACTTGTGCAAAAGATATGAGTAAACAACCCTCTTTACATTTACAGCTTCCCTTTCCGTGCCTATATCTGCAATATGAACAAATCTGCCATCTTCTGTGAGTTTTTGTCTTTCATATGCAAGCTTTGCAGCTCTGGCTTCAAGCATCAAAGCTTCTTCATCACCTAGGAGACAGGACATCAAGGCGAACGCCTCGAGTTTTCCTGGCAGAATCATGGTCCAGTCACATCCGTTGGGATAAATCCATTCTCCGGTCGGGTATACAAGCTTTTTCAGAACATTATCGCTTACTTTCTGAACATTGTATTTGAATGCTTCTGGTATTGGTTTTCCGTGATAGGCAAAAGCCACAACGGAATCTCCAAAACTGATAAGAGGACTTGCTATGTATTTGGGATGAAGAATCTGGTGGTTTTCAAGAGAATAATCACTAAATAGATTTGCTGCCGTAATCCATTCAGATGCAGGCTTTCCATCTATTACAGTACTATCATTCCTGTCCAGATCACGGGATAATGTATTCATTGCAAACTTGATTGCTGCTTCTCTCCACTTTTCGGCATTCTTATGATCAGGAAACATGCAGTATGCAAGGGATGGCCCGTTGGTATCCCATGCATTCTCTTCAGCTCCTGTGTTCCCTGGAGCATAGCTTCTCGGATTCGTCCTTATCGCCCTGTCTCCTTCTGCAGCTGCAACCGTCTCAACATCAGCTTTCAGCGATTCATCAAGATGATCCCACATCAGCGAAGCAGCAAACAAAACTCCATTGGCATAGAGGGATGACTGCCAGTGATTGGGACCCCACCACTTGCCTGAGTCGGTTGCCATTGCTTCTATTGTCTGCATCTTCTTTACAGAATTGTGGGTATATATTCCATAACGAATACCTGCCAAAGCCTTCTGTTTTACTTCCTCGAGGAAGGTTTCCTTGTCTTTTATAGCATATGCGATATTTTCCTGGTCTTCATCCGGCATGTATTTGGTACCATGGAGCTGTGTATACAAGAAGGCGTAGTACAAGGTGTAGTTGTTGTGAGTTCTTATCTTCTGTCCTCCACCCTTGCCAAAATAGCCTGTGCCTTCCATAACTTTACTTGTATCGGTAAATATGGTGTCTGCAAACTTCTTGTGCTCGATAAGCATATCGAGATAAATATCCATTATCTCCGCTTCAGTAGCAGTGATTATGCCTGAAGGATTTTTCTTGTTTGCAGGTTTTAAGAAGTTATATAAAGCCATGGATGTAATAGCAGCCAGGACTGTAACAACGATAAAAATTATCAGTATTCGGTGTTTCTTCATTTTATCTCCCCTTAATAGGTTAGGTTCAACCTATTTCATTCTTCTAAAAGGCAGATGTTACAATATCTCTTGTAATATTTTATCAATTT
>JAAYLF010000327.1 GCA_012522035.1 Clostridiaceae bacterium | reverse complement strand
ATTTATATAGTGTAGTTAGTATTGGTTCATTATCTGTAATGATTACAGTATTTTCATAATGAGCAGAATATTTGCCATCTGCCGTCAACACGGTCCAATGGTCGGATGCTATTCTAATATCACTCAATCCAGCATTAACCATGGGCTCTATTGCCAATGACATGCCGGATACCAACCTTGGTCCTGGAATCCGTGTTCTGTAATTTGGAATTTCCGGTCCCTCATGCAATTCTTTCCCAATTCCATGACCGGTAAACTCCCTAACCACGGAAAACCCGTTTTTTTCTACATAATCCTGAATGTTTCCGGATATATCTATTATACGGTAGCCCGCATATGCTTTCTTAATACCCTCGAAGAAGCTGTCTTTGGTTACTTCTATCAACCTTAAAGCTTCTTCGGAACATTTGCCTACAGGATAAGTCCTTGCTGCATCGCCATGATAGCCATTGTATCGTGCTCCAACATCAATGCTGATTATGTCTCCTTCTTTCAGTACCCTGTTGCCAGGTATACCATGAATAACTTCGTCATTTATCGAAGTACAGATTGCTGCTGGAAACGGCTTTGCGCGGTGCGAGCCCTTAACTCCTTTAAAAGAGGGAAAAGCACCACACTTTATTATATAATTTGTAGCAATTCTGTCAAGTTCTTTTGTAGTAATTCCTGGTACTACCTTCTCTTTAAGCAGTTCCAGAACCTCAAAAACTATTCTGCCTGCAGTTTTCATTTGTTCGATTTCATACCTTGTTTTGATATTAATCATTTTGTTATGCCTATTTCCTCCAATATGTTTTTAAGCGTTTGCTCATAGCTTTCCACACTTTTAGCATTTCTCAATATTTTCCGTGCAGCGTAATAGTTTATTAAAGGCTCGGTTTGATTATGATATGATATGAATCTCTCTTTGATTATCTCTATCTTATCATCATCACGTTTTACCAATTTCCCACCACACTTAGGACAAGTGTCATTCTTAACGCAGGTCTGAGACAAGCTGAATGTACTCTTGCATTGAGAGCAAATCCTTCTTGACAACAACCTTTGTATCAATACATCCTCTTCCACAAGAATATTGACTACATAATCAACCTTCCTGTTCCTTTCCCCAAGAAACCAATCAAGCCCTTCAGCCTGAACGAGAGTCCTTGGAAATCCATCCAGAATAAAACCACCATCGCAGTCTTCGCTGCTCAACCTGTCTTTAACTATGGACAGGGTGATTTCATCCGGCACCAACATACCTTTGGAAATATACTTATCTGCTACAATACCCAGTTCGGTTTGTTGTGAGATATTATCTCTAAAAATATCACCTGTAGATATATGAGGTATGTTCAGTATCTCTGATAGTCTCTTTGCATGTGTTCCCTTACCTGCACCAGGTGCTCCAATAAAAATAATATTCACTGCCAGACCTCATTTCTTTTCAGCTTCATGAGAGTTTAACTAGTAAACTCCCATGAAATCGTTTTATCTTACTCTAAGAATCCCTTGTAGTGTCTCATCAACATCTGGGATTCAAGCTGCCTTACTGTTTCAAGTGCAACACCAACCAGAATCAAGACCGTGGTTCCTCCAAACCAGAGGTTCAAGCTTCCCAAGTTCTTGTAGAACAGGGATGAAAGCTTTTGCAGCAAGCTTGGCAATACTGCCAGAATCGCCAGGAAGAAAGCACCAAATGTAGTTATCTTTTTGGAAGAATTCTTGATAAACTCTGCAGTTGGGCGTCCTGGTCTCAACCCTGGGATGAATCCGCCGTTCTTCTTCAGGTTGTTTGCTATGTCTACAGGATCGAAATATACCATGTTGTAGAAAAATGTAAAAGCAACAATCAGAACAGCATACAGAAGCAAATACCACCATGAGTTGTTGAACTTGGTCAACCATCTGTCAAACGCTGAGCCCCTTGCAGTAAATGCAGCAATTGTTGCTGGGAACTGGAGCATTGACATTGCAAAGATTATTGGCAGTACGCCGGAAGAGTTGACTCTAAGGGGTATGTGAGTGTTCTGTCCACCATAGATTTTTCTTCCTACAACTCTCTTTGCATATTGAACTGGTATTCTGCGTTCTCCGCCTTCCATCCACACAACCGCCATAATAACAGCCAGGAACACAATCAAAATTGCCAATACTATTACGATTCTAAATGCCAAGTGTAATCCACCAAGGATATCCGTGCCAGACAGCAATCCATAAAGCATTCTTGCAGCACTTGGAGCATTTGCAACAATACCGGCAAAAATTATCATTGATATTCCATTTCCGATACCTACTTCTGTAATTTTTTCTCCCAACCATACAAGTATTGCTGTACCTGTGGTGAAAGAAACAACAATAAGCAGGAAAGTAAATGCGGATGAAATGAAGCTGCTTCCAATTGTTATTGTAAATCCTTCAACCTGGATGTAGAGCATGATTGCCTGGAAAAGTCCCAAACCCAAAGCAACATACCTTGTTATTCTAGTAATAACCTTTCTGCCTTCCTGTCCTTCCTTCTGCAGTTTTTCGAGAGCAGGAATGGCAACGGTCAAAAGCTGCATGATAATGGAAGCGTTAATATATGGGGATATACCCATTGCAAAAATGGATATGTTTCTAAATGCGCTTCCTGTCAGCAGGTCCATAAATCTGAAAAGACCGTTCCCGGCAAGCGATGTCAAAGCATCAGCTTCCAAGCCGGGAATAGCTATAAAGCATCCAATTCTAAAGATTATGACGAGCAAGAGTGTCATGTAAATCTTTTTTCTTAATTCGGGAATTTTAAAAGCATTGACTACGATAGTGAATAAACTCTTCAATTTATATCACCTCAGCCTTTCCCCCTATGCTCTCAATCTTCTCAGCTGCAGACTTTGAGAATTTGGCAGCTCTAACGGTCAACTTCTTTTCAAGTTCACCATTTCCGAGAACACACAAGCCGTCATGCTCTTTCTTTATAAGGCCAGCTTCAATAAGTTCCTTTGCACTTACAACACTGCCGTCTTCGAACATATTCAAATCTTCGACATTAACTTCAGCATATACCTTTGCAAATCTTTTGTTATTGAAACCGCGCTTTGGTATCCTTCTATAAAGAGGTGTCTGACCGCCTTCAAAGCCAGGTCTTACTCCACCACCAGAACGTGCCTTTTGACCCTTATGGCCTCTACCAGCTGTTTTTCCATTTCCGGAACCATGTCCTCTTCCTTTTCTGAAAGCTTTAGTTGTAGAACCACTTGCAGGTCTTAACTCACCAAGTTTCATTACTCACACCTCCTTAGATCTCTTCAACTTTTACTAAGTGACTAACCTTCTGTATCATTCCTCTAATTTGAGGATTATCCTTATGTGTGACAGAACTTCCTGTCTTTCTTAATCCTAGCGCTCTAACGGTGGCAACCTGCCTTTTATTCGAACCGCTAGTGCTTCTTACTAATGTTATCTTAAGCATCATAATCCCCCTATTCAAGAATTTCATCTACAGTCTTACCGCGAAGTTTGGCAACCTCTTCCACTATGACAAGCTGCTTAAGAGCTTCAATTGTTGCGTATACGTTGTTTATTGGATTGGGAGAGCCCAGGGATTTGGTCCTGATGTCCCTGATGCCTGCAAGCTCGCATACCGCTCTTACAGGGCCACCTGCGATAACTCCGCTACCTTCGCTAGCTGGCTTGAGCAGAACCTTGGCTGCTCCAAATTTACCTATAATCTCATGAGGGATCGTAGTGTTTACCATAGGAACTTTGATAATATTCTTTCTGGCTTTCTCAGCACCTTTACGAATAGCGTCAGCTACTTCGTTTGCCTTGCCCAGTGCAGCACCTACATGTCCTTGTCCGTCTCCGACAACAACAAGAGCGCTCCATCTGAAATTACGACCACCTTTGACAACCTTGGTAACTTTACCAAGATGGACAAGTTTTTCTGTAAATTTCTTTTCGTCTATATTCATATGTTCCATTCCATAATCCTCCCTGTTATTAGAAGTCCAGACCAGCTTCTCTTGCCGCTTCTGCCAAACCTGCAACTCTGCCGTGGTAAACGTATCCGCCGCGGTCAAATACAACCTTGGTTATGCCCTGCGCCTTTGCTCTTTCTGCAATAAGCGTACCTACAGCTTTTGCAGCTTCTACATTACCATAAGATGTAAACTTCTCCCTGATGGATTTGTCCAATGTAGAAGCAGAAACCAATGTTCTTCCGGTTGTGTCATCGATTATCTGAGCATACATATGAGACAAACTTCTATATACATTCAATCTCGGACGCTCTGGGGTACCAAAGACTTTCTTTCTGACGCGAACATGTCTTCTTTTGCGTAAATCATTTCTACTCATTTTTCTTGTCATTATAGTCTCACTCCCTCTTACTACTTGCCTGACCCGGACTTGCCTTCTTTACGTCTGATGACTTCATCAGCGTACTTGATACCTTTACCCTTGTAAGGCTCTGGTTTCCTCTTGCTTCTAATCTTTGCAGCAAATTCTCCAACAGCCTGCTTGTCGGCACCCTTGACAATTATTCTGTTGGCAGCTGGCACTTCCACTGTGATACCTTCTGGTTCTTCCATTTCTATTGGATGTGAATAACCAAGATTCAATACGAGTTTGTTGCCCTGCTTTGCTGCTCTGTATCCTACACCGTTTATCTCCAAGGTCTTTTCATAACCCTTTGTGACACCTTCAACCATATTGAAAATGAGGGTTCTGGTCAAACCATGAAGAGCACGGTCAAATTTTTCATCCGAAGAACGCTCAACAATTATATTGTTGTCTTCAATCTTTATTGAAATATTAGGATGAAACTTGTTTTCCAATGACCCCTTGGGTCCTTTAACCTTGACTACATTTCCATCGGAAAGAGTTACATCTACTCCGCTTGGAATTGCGACAGGCTTCTTTCCTATTCTCGACATTTTATTTCCTCCAATCTTAAAATTATGAACAATCAAATTGTCCTTTTCAGATTATCTTACCAAACGTAAGCCAGAACTTCTCCGCCTACGCCAAGCTTTCTTGCTTTCTTATCCGTCATAATTCCCTGTGATGTTGAAATTATGGCGATTCCAAGTCCACCCAAAACTCTGGGCAGTTCATCCTTCTTAGCATACACTCTTAAGCCGGGTTTACTGATTCTCTTAATTCCGGAGATAACATGCTTTTTAGTAGGAGTATACTTCAGAGTTATTCTGAGAATTCCCTGTCTCCCATCATCAATTTTAACTACTTCCTTTATATATCCTTCTTCCAACAATATATCGGCAATTGAAGCCTTTACCTTGGATGAAGGGATATCTACGGTTTCGTGTTTTGCATTGCCTGCATTTCTGATACGTGTCAGCATATCAGCTATAACATCTGTCACTTGCATATTTGCTGCCTCCTTCTTTATAGCCTACCAGCTTGCTTTCTTTACACCGGGTATCTGGCCTTTATACGCTAACTCTCTAAAGCATATACGGCATATGCCGAACTTCCTTAAATATCCACGAGGACGTCCGCAAAGTTGACACCTGTTGTATGCTCTGGTTGAATACTTGGGTTTCCTTTTTTGCTTGATTTTCATTGATTCTTTTGCCACAATCAATACCTCCCGTTACTGTCGATATGGCATTCCCATGAGCCCTAACAACTCTTTTGCCTCTTCATCGGTTTTAGCAGTGGTTACGATGATAACATCCATACCTCTGACTTTGTCAATCTTGTCATAGTCTATCTCTGGAAATATTATTTGCTCCTTGATTCCCAGGGCATAGTTTCCTCTACCGTCAAAGGAGTTAGGGGAAACGCCGTGGAAGTCTCTAATACGGGGCAAAACAATGTTTACCAACTTGTCCAGAAAAGCATACATGCGGTCTCCTCTGAGAGTAACCTTGATTCCTACATTCATTCCTTCCCTGAGCTTGAAAGCAGCAATAGACTTCTTTGCCTTGGTTACAACAGGTCTCTGTCCCGTTATCAACGAAAGATCTTCTATTGCGGAATCAATAGCCTTTGGGTTTTCTCTTGCTTCTCCGAGACCCATATTGATAACTATCTTCTCAACTTTAGGAACCTGCATAACACTTTTGTAGTTGAACTTTTCCATCATTGCAGGAATTATTTCTTTTTGATATTTTTCCTTAAGCCTTAACATTTTTTAGCCTCCTTGAGTTCCTCACTTGCTGGTGTCCTCGGTAAAGATGTTCGCACCACAATCCTTCTTCTTGCAAACTCGCACCTTCACTGATTTACCGTCCACCATAATCTGCTTGTTTCCGGTTCTGGTGGGTTTGCCACATTCAGGACAAACAAGCATGACATTTGATACATGTATGGGAGCCTCTTGTTTAACAATACCGCCGGTGTCATACTGACCTCTAGGCTTCTTGTGCTTTGTCACAAGATTAACCCCCTCAACAACCACTCTGTTCTGAGCAGGGAGAGCTTTAATTACTTTACCTTTTTCACCTTTGCTTTTTCCAGTGATTACGACAACTGTATCACCTTTTTTGATATGCATACAACTACCTCCCTTATAGTACTTCTGGAGCCAGTGATATGATTTTCATGAAATCACTGCTTCTAAGCTCACGGGCAACAGGTCCAAAAATACGGGTTCCTCTTGGATTCATGTCATCCTTTATGATAACTGCTGCGTTCTCATCAAATCTAATGTGTGTTCCGTCAGGTCTTCTGATGCCCTTCTTTGTGCGGACAACAACAGCCTTGACTACTTCACCTTTAGAAACAATTCCGCCTGGAACCGCACTCTTAACCGAGCAAACTATTATATCGCCTATGTTGGCGTAACGCTTCTTGCTTCCACCAAGAACCTTTATGCACATAAGTTCCTTGGCTCCAGTATTATCAGCGACTCTTAGTCTTGTTTGTGTTTGTATCATTTACAAAACCTCCTACACTACTGTGCCTTTTCAATAATCGAAACCAATCTCCAGCGCTTTTCCTTGCTCAGAGGTCTGGTTTCCATAACTTCGACAACATCACCAATCTTTGCTTCGTTGTTCTCATCGTGTGCTTTAAGTTTGTATGTTGTCTTTATGGTCTTCTTGTAAAGCGGATGTGTTTTCCTGGTCTCAACCGCTACTACTATTGTTCTATCCATTTTATCGCTTATGACCTTGCCAACTCTGGTCTTTCTTAAATTTCTATCAGCCAAAACAAACTACCTCCTTCCAAGGACTACTGCTCACGGGCTGCCAGTTCTTTTTCCCTGATAATGGTCTTAACCCTGGCAATATTGCGCTTAATAACTGTTATTTCATGTGGATTGTCGACATGTGATGTCGCATGCTTGAAGCGAAGCTTGAACAATTGCTCCTTCAATTCCATTTCCTCTTTTCTGAGGTCCTCCAGACTTTTTGCTCTCAAACTATCTCTATATTCCTTAGCCTTCATTTGCTTCACCTTCCATTTCAGCGTCACTACGCGCAATAATCTTGCACTTTATAGGAAGCTTGTGCATTGCCAAGCGCAATGCTTCTCTAGCAACCTCTTCGGATACACCTGCAATTTCGAACAGTACTCTTCCAGGCTTAACAACAGCCACCCAATATTCTGGGGATCCTTTACCTGAACCCATTCTTGTTTCAGCTGGCTTCTTTGTTACAGGCTTGTCAGGGAAAATCTTTATCCAAACCTTACCGCCTCTTCTTGCATGACGTGTTAGAGCAATACGGGCAGCTTCTATTTGGTTACTTGTAATCCAACCGCATTCCAAAGCCTGCAGCCCAAACTCACCATGAGCAAGTGTTTTGCCACGGGAGGCTACACCCTTCATTCTGCCTCTTTGAACTTTTCTGTATTTTACTCTCTTAGGTAGCAACATTACGCTTCGCCTCCCTCATTACTCTTGTTGCTTGAAGCGGGTAATACCTCGCCTTTGTAAATCCAAACCTTAACACCAATCTTGCCATAAATTGTATCTGCTTCAGCAAAACCGTAGTCTATGTCAGCTCTGATTGTCTGTAGAGGAATTGAACCTTCATGATAGTGTTCGGTTCTAGCTATCTCAGCACCGCCAAGACGGCCGCTTACCTGTGTCTTTATTCCAAGAGCACCTGCACTCATGGATCTGGTCATTGCCTGTTTCATAGCTCTTCTGAAGGAAACTCTTCTTTCAAGCTGGCTTGCAATGTTTTCAGCAACCAATTGTGCATCCAAATCAGGTGACTTTACTTCAAAAACATTTATGCTTACGTTGCGATTGGTCATCTTCTCAATTTGAGCCTTTAGCTCATCCTTGGTTGATCCGCCTTTGCCTATAACAATACCAGGTTTTGCAACATCTATGTTGATAATAAGCTTGTTCGCAGTGCGCTCTATTCTGATTCTGGAAATACCAGCTGCATACAAGGACTTCTTGATGTGCTCTCTAACTTTTGTATCTTCAACCAGGTATTCAGCAAAATTCCTTTTGTTTGCGTACCACTTTGAATCCCAATCTTTTATTATTCCAACTCTAAGTCCGTGAGGATTAACTTTCTGTCCCATTGTTTGACCTCCTCTATTCATCTCTTTCTTTAACAACAATTGTTATGTTGCTGGTACGTTTCAATATTCTCGCACCTCTACCTCTTGCAGCGGCTCTCATTCTCTTTAAAGTGGGACCTTGAGATACGTTTGCATCGGCAACATACAACAAATCTGCATCAAGCTCGAAGTTGTTCACTGCGTTTGCCTCAGCAGACTTCAACAGTTTGTATAGAATCTCTGATGCTGCTTTTGGCGTATATCTCAAAATAGCATATGCTTCTTTCAAGTCTTTTCCTTTTATCAAATCAAGAACAATCTTCACTTTTCTTGGAGAGATTCTTGCATAGTTAAGTTTCGCTACACCACGATCTCTGCCGATACCAAGTACCTTGCGCTCTTTCTTCATCAAAACAAGAGGTTTCTTATTCTTTGGTGTCTTAGCATAATAGCTTTCGACAAGCTCATCTTTTCTCTCTAGCAACTCATCAGTTGACATTCTTTTTCTTTCCATTGTCTAAACCTCCACTCTATCTTTTGAGACCACTTGACTTCTCTTTGTTAACATGACCTCTGAATGTCCTAGTGGGCGCAAACTCACCTAGCTTGTGGCCTACCATTTCCTCGGTTATATACACAGGTACATGTTTTCTTCCGTCATGCACAGCTATTGTATGACCTACCATCTGTGGAAATATTGTTGAGGCCCTGGACCAGGTCTTTATTACCTGCTTAACATTTTTCTCATTCATTTCAACTATCTTTTTCAAGAGTTTCTCATCAACATATGGACCCTTTTTGACTGATCTGCTCATAACCTGACCTCCTTACTTCCTTCTTGCGCGTTTTCTGACAATCAACTCATCAGACTTCTTGTTCTTCTTACGAGTCTTGTAGCCAAGTGTAGGTTTGCCCCATGGAGTAACAGGACTTGGCATACCGATTGGGGACCTTCCTTCACCACCACCATGTGGGTGATCGCTTGGGTTCATTGCAACACCACGAACGTGAGGTCTCTTGCCCATCCATCTTGAACGACCAGCCTTGCCAATCTTCATGTTCTCGTGTTCTACGTTTCCAACCTGGCCAATGGTTGCCTTGCATGTGATTGGTACAATTCTAACTTCACCTGAAGACAGTCTGATTTGTGCTTCCTTGCCTTCTTTTGCTACAAGCTGAGCACTTGTTCCAGCACTTCTTATCAACTGGCCACCTTTGCCTGGCTTAAGCTCTATATTGTGAATAACTGTACCAACAGGTATTCTCTCCAGAGGAAGTGCATTTCCTACCTTGATATCAGCGTCAGGTCCTGATACAACCTTGTCTCCCACTTTCAGATCTGCAGGATGCAGGATATATCTTTTCTCACCATCAGCATAGTGAAGGAGAGCTATATTCGCAGTTCTGTTTGGATCATACTCAATAGCAGCCACAGTTGCTGGAATACCGTCTTTGTCTCTTTTGAAATCTATAATCCTGTAATGTTTCTTTGCACCACCGCCGCGATGACGGACTGTTATTCTTCCATAAGAATTGCGACCTGCAGTTCTCTTCTTTGGTGCAATCAAAGATTTAACCTGGGCTTTGCCAGTAATCTCTTCGAATGTATATCCAGTCATTCCTCTTCTCGATGGAGTCGTCGGATTATAAGTTTTAATCGCCATTATTATTCTCCTCCTTAGTTGTTGAAGCCGAAATCTTCAATCTCTGTCTTATACTTCTTGGTTACGGTTACAGTCTTACCGTCTTCAGCAAGGTATTCGATAACATCGGAAGGATTTGTATCAATCTGTACTATTGCCTTCTTCCATCTTGATGTGTATCCTACATTGAGTCCTGAAGCATCTCGGCGAGATCTCTTCTTGCCATCATAGCGTACGGTGTTCACCTTCAATACCTTAACGTTGAAAAGTCTTTCCACCGCTCTTTTAATATCTATTTTTGTCGCCCTAATATCCACCACGAAAGTGTACTTGCCTTCAGCTGCAAGCATTGTACTTTTTTCTGTTATGTGAGGACGAATAATGATATCGTAATCTGTCATTATGCATACACCTCCGATACCTTGCTTAATGCATCCTTGGTTATTATGAATTTGGAATGACGAAGTATGTCATATACGTTGATTGTGTTTACATAAGCTGTTGACACGCCCTGAATGTTGCGGGATGACAAAACAACCTTGTCATTGTTTTCATCCTTCTCTGTCAGTACAATTAACGCTGTATCATCCAAATCCAAATCCTTCAACAATTGAACCATTCTCTTTGTCTTGATTTCTTCCAACTCAAGCTTGTCAATAACGATAATGTCGTCATTCTGGGCTTTAGCACTGAGTGAGGACTTGAGCGCAAGTCTCTTCAATTTCTTTGGAAGCTTTATTGTGTAATCTCTTGGAGATGGACCGAATACAACTCCACCACCTACCCACAATGGGGATCTGATGCTTCCATGTCTTGCACGACCGGTACCCTTTTGTCTGTAAGGCTTCCTGCCTCCACCACTTACTTCGCTTCTATCCTTTGTGGAATGGGTTCCCTGACGCTGGTTTGCAAGATAGCTTTTTACCGACATATGCATTGCCGGCTCATTTATTTCCACTCCAAATATATTGCTGTCAAGCTCTATCTCTTCTACGACATTACCGGACATGTCATATACTTTTACCTTTGGCATGTTAAAAATCCTCCCTTACATTATGCTTTGACAGATTCTCTGATTTCGAGTAATCCGCCTCTAGGCCCTGGGACTGCACCTTTTATAAGCAAAAGGCCTCTTTCTGCATCCACTTTCACAATCTTGAGATTCTGAACAGTGACTCTTTCTCTACCCATTTGACCTGGCAGCTTTCTTCCCTTGAACACTCTACCAGGATCTGTGTTTGAACCGAGTGAACCTACGCCTCTGTGATATTTGGAACCGTGTGACATTGGTCCTCTGCTCTGTCCATGTCTCTTAATTGAACCCTGGAATCCTTTACCCTTGGAAGTTCCACTTACATCCACAGAGTCTCCGTCGGCAAATATTTTATCCACACTGATTTCCTGGCCTACTTCGAAATCATCGATTTTCTCCGTTCTGAACTCTTTCAGATATCTGTAGGCATCCATGTCAAGCTTATCGAACAGGCCTCTGTCAGGCTTGTTTAGTTTGCGTTTTTCAATCTTTTCATAACCTACTCTTACAGCATTGTATCCGTCGGTCTCAACTGTCTTTTTCTGAACAACAGCACATGGACCTGCTTGTACAACTGTTACTGGAATGATTACTCCATCTTCATCAAATACTTGTGTCATTCCGACTTTTTTACCTAATATGAACTTCATTAAAAATACCTCCTATTGGTTATTGGTTCACAACTTTCGTGAACATTACCGAGACAAACTTGTCTCCCTAGCTTATTGCTGAACTTTAATCTCAATATCAACACCAGCTGGCAAATCCAATCTCATAAGTGCATCGATTGTTTTTGGTGTTGGCATTAATATGTCAATAAGCCTTTTGTGAGTACGCATTTCAAATTGCTCACGCGCATCCTTATACTTGTGTGGTGCACGAAGAATAGTTATAACTTCCCTCTTCGTTGGCAGAGGCACGGGACCTGATACCCTTGCACCTGTACGCTTTGCAGTTTCAACGATTTTGTGAGCTGATTGATCAAGAATCTGAAAATCGTATGCTCTCAACTTAATTCTCATTTTTTGCTTTGCCATACATAATCCTCTCTTTCATTTGGTACGTACTGCCTACTTTGTACACTATGCCGTGTGTTTCATATAGCCTCTAAAAAAACGAATCGAAATATCCACCTGAGATGGATTTCAATTCATTTAAATGAAAACACTCCATAGTGTCTTTGTGATTTGACGCCCGGTTTCAGTTAATCGGACAATCTCCACATGAGTTACCCGCATCTTCTGCGGCAATCTCTTGCTTCATAGTCTGTCAAACCACAGCCTGCATATTATACATCTTTTAGCTAATATGCGCAAGACATGGAATTGTAAATTTTTTATTAATACAAAATTTTAAAAATTTGCATAAAAAAATCCGGCGACGACATATTTTCGCAAGCCGTCTCCAGCTTACTATCGTCTGCGCTAAAGAGCTTAACTTCCGTGTTCGAGATGGGAACGGGTGTGTCCTCTTTGCCATAGTCACCGGATGT
>JAAYLF010000326.1 GCA_012522035.1 Clostridiaceae bacterium | reverse complement strand
TTGTATGTGATTGTCAATGTTACTCTCGAGGCAAGATAGTCAAGTCCTGTTCCGCCTTTAGATACCGGTCTTGGATTCTGGCTGTTCTTGAACTCCATCACATTGTTTGAAACTCTGCGGAACAACGAGAACCAGTCATTGTCACAATTCATGATTGTGTTGAAGTCATTCCCTTTGGCTGTGAAATTGTCCAATACAATCTCCACCGTGAACTCGTTGCTGTTAATTAAATCTGTCAGGGATTGAGGCAGATAAACCTTGGTACTATCATTGAAATACCCATTGTCGTTCCACTTGCATTTTTCATTCAATATTACAGTTATGTCATTTCCGGATCCGCTCAAGTCCTTCCATGTTGTACTTTCCTTGTCATGCTTGTTTCCCAGATTGTTGCTTCCATCAAAGAAACCAACAAGACCCTCGGTTACATAACCTTTTGTTTGCGCTGATGCCATTATCATTGAAAGACACATTATGGCAACAACTGTAAAGACAATAAGAGTTCTCAGTTTCATGTTCATACCTCCTGTTCAATATTAAATTCTTTCGTAATCAGCTCTCTAAATATATCATATATTTTGGAAGTCGTAAACATATAACTTGAATCTTTGCAACTTATATCAAACCATTCTTCTTTTTATACACCACCACTCCAAGAAATACAACCGATAAGGCCAATACGGCTATCGCAAGATAAGTGTTTAGCGACACTCCGGACTTTTCGTCTGTTTTTGCTTTGTAGCCATCTACAAGTTCAAATTCAGGCCAGTTGAAAGGACCTTGAGGCAAATTGGAATCTGTAGAATATAATGCGGCAATGTCTGTTCTCTTAGACGGGCTAAATTCCACTATTGCCCATTTGCTGTCTCCTGACTCAAAGAGTTCGCAATCAACTTCCTGACCGTTGATTTGAACCTTGCAGACTGTGGTGTCTGCAGGGAATGGTCCAAAACGTGCTTTTGCCTTTTCAACCACATTCTCTTCAGAGAACTGAAGAACGGCCAATTGCACGCCATCTTTGGGATATGTCATGTTCAATGCAAGATGAGCATTAGTACGCTCGATCGGCATTTGAGCAATTTCAACTCCCCACTCATATGGCAGTCTTGGGAAGATTTTCAACACACCATCATTATTAACGGAAACTCCCATTACAGTATGATAACACCTCAACGCTTCCACCAGCTGATAAAGGTTGCCAAGGTCTCCGTTTTTCAAGTACAGGCCATTTTGGGAATCGTAAGTAAACTTCTCAGGTGCCAGATATGGTTTGTCTTTGCCTGGCGCATAGCAGATTTTTGTGAGGTTCTCAACCAGTTTTGTAGCATCTGCCATATGGTCTGTAAGAAGGGCATTTTGTGTCATAATGCAGTGATTGTATCCCAGCCCTCCAGCTCCACCATGGTAATTGTATATTGAAACAGACTTTATGTCATCAGGGTAGGTATTTAATGAATACTCAAGCCAATCCTGTTGTGGAATGTCTGCCTTGTCAAATCCGTACACATCTGCCAACATGGATAATACAGGGTCGTGCATGAAGCCAATCCTGCCGGAATGCAAAGACCATTTGTTATACTTGGTATTAAGTATGTATGACTCAATACCCTCTTTCATGGTTTCCGCAGTCTTTCTCCATAATGCGGCAGCATCCTGCTTTCCAATTGCATCAGCCATTTCAGCATAGCAGAGAAGTCCAAGATAGCATGGTACATTGCAGTACAAAGTGTACTCCTGCATACCACCTTCCGACTCTGCAAAAAGAAGTCCTTTTCTTGCAAAAGACAGTTTGGGATTATCAAAACACCAAAGTATCCATTCACAGGCTTCATTTATGTAAACCCAGTTATTCTCCACCCATTCCCTGGGTTTACCTAACGATTTCCAGACATTGTAGTTGCCAATCATCATGAGTCCATGACCATCAGTTTCCTGATTGCCAAGATTCTTGTATTCATCACCAAAAGCCTTTTTTGTGTATACAGTTGGCCATCCTATTGGCACCAGTGTTTCAGAATAGTACATGGGATCATTTATGGTAACTGTAAAGTGACCGGGAATTTGAACTCCTCCGATAGTCAGTTTGTTTTCTCTGAAAAACATCATCTTTTTATTCGCATAACCAACAGCCCTGTCGGCAAGGTCTTTGTACCCAAAGGCTGTAAGAACAGTGAAACTCCTGTTGCGGGTGAAAAACATGTTGTAATAGGGGGCAACTCCCGGCTGCCAGGTCCCGAAACTGTCATGGTACAGTGGTGAATCCTTGTATGATTCATGCAAAAGTCCATTCTCGTCGACTCTTTCAGACAGGTCCTTCAAGTTGTGATAAAATACTCCGCTTGCTATTCTGGCAAGGTTGTTGCCGTAAAAACGCACTTTTATTCCAGAGTGGTTTTTCTCATATTCATATGGTATTGGTTCTTTTGCATAATCCTCATCAAATGTATACAAACCCTTCCTTATTTCCTCGATGGCATTTTTTACATTGTCTGGATATGGATTCTGCGAGTCAATCACATACTTCACAAAAAAATCAACCTTTGTATCTACATTAACACTGACTCCTGTTAGCTGCCCAACATCTCCCGACGCTATATACGCTCCTGCAATTTCGGGTTTGCCGTTCTTTTCCTTGTTATCTTCTATCTCAATCCTTGCAACCTTTTCATCCCTTAACTTTATTTTTAGACCGCACTTTTCATTACCTTCAACAGCTCCATAAAGATGTAATGCCTCTTTGAGCAGATTTGCCATTTTTTCATCCTTCTCAGGTCCGTCAAAAGGTGCCTTGAAGGTTTTCCAGTTGTTGTAATACCAAAGAGTATATCCAAACACGAGTGGAACCCTGTCCACCGTGCCGTTTTCATAAGTTATTACGATTTCCCCCATTTTGTCTCCAATGAGTCTTATATCGCTGTAATTGGCAGTACCCCAGATTTCTGTTCCACTGTCAATGGAATGATAACCTCCCACCACATACAAATAGTCAATATCCCCCTCGTTTTCTTTCACTATATATGGTGAACTCAATTTTATCCATTTACTCTCGGATGAATCAGCTCCTGCCATAAGCATGCCGCAGGCAAATGACAATATACACATAATCAATATCAAAACCTTTCGAACTTTCAAAATATCACTCTCCATTCTGACTAACAGATAGTATAATTCTATAAATTTAAAAGTATTATTCCAGTTCATTATGTACAAATCCATATACAATTCAGATTTTTTATCTGTTCTTAACAAATGCAAGTGTTTGAGCCAAGTCATGCTATTATCACTCATTATTAAATTTATTAAAATTTAGGTAAGCATAAAAAATATGGAGGAATCAGTTATGAGAAGAATAATGAACTTGATACTGGCAACAATCATTTTCGTATCACTTGTCCCTTTTAATACGAGTGCACAGGACAATCCACCTGTCACGACGGGCACAAAAGCAACGGAAATTGATGAAAATCTTATTAAATCAAAAGGGTGCAAAATTGTTGACAACGAAAGTAGTGAACTGTTCTACACATCGGCATATAATCTGAACTGGAAAGCGGATAACGACAAGGCATATGGCGGCAACGTCCTTCACAATGCAGGACAGGTAGGCAGTACAATATCTTATGATTTTGCTGGCAATTACATAGCAGTGGCATTTTGTGAAACATATCATGCCGCCAAGATATTAATCTACATAGATGATGTATTGGTTGCAGAGCATACACCGTTTGCAAATGATAAAAACCTTGCTGTTATTCCGGGAGAAAGCAAGATAATTTATGTAAACGACAGTCTTGAAAACACAAACCATACCTTGCTCATAAAGCACGAGAAAGCTTATGTATCCGGGGAGGAAAATGTTAAAGAAGACGGCAACGCATATTATGACAATGATGCATACTTTGATTTTATTATCGTAAGAGACACGGAAGTAAAAGAAGAGGAACCAGAAGAAATTGCTTTGGGAGCATCCATTAAAGGATACACTGATGAAGTTTTGGACAAACTTGGCTACAAGGCAATATACAGTAACAATGAAGACATAATATACACCTGGCCATTTAATTTGCCTCAGGCAAAACAGATGGCAAACAACCGCGAATACAGATTCAATCTGGGACAGGTTAGTGCCACGCTTACATGTGATTTCGAGGGCACATATCTTGCAGTTGTCTTTGGAGAATGCTATTATGCAGCCAAGGTTGTTGTTGACGTGGACGGTGAGATTATAGGGGAATTCACACCTCACACCGACAAAATAAAAGTGTCAGATACCGTATATCAAAGCAAAATATTCCTTATTAAAGATGATTTGAAACCGGGGAATCATACAGTGACGATTTCTTTGGAAACCGCCTACACAACAGGAGAAGACAATGTAAAGCCGGATGGCAAGGCATACTATGACAATGATTCGTTTTTTGACTGCTTCATAGTCCAGAAAAACCCGACTCCAAAAGAAGAAACACCTACTCCTGTCACCACGGAAACTCCACAACCTACGGAAGCTGTATCCTATACGGAAAATCCGGAAACAAGTGACAAGAACAGCGGTATAGTTGCATATGTAATACTTTCGGCAATTGCCATTCTGGTTTTGCTTGCCATAATAATCTTTGCAAAGAGGAGACAACATGAAAAAGTATAAGCTTTGGGTATTCCCAATATTGATAGCCTTCTGTGTCAACACGGGCTGTGTTAAGAATAACGATAAG
>JAAYLF010000325.1 GCA_012522035.1 Clostridiaceae bacterium | reverse complement strand
TACTGCAAATCTTTCAATTATCATAACATTTTTTCTAAAAAGTAGTAGAATGTTGTTTGTGTTCTGTCTGTGGAAGGCTTTTATGAGATGGGGATGTTGAGGACGGAGAATTTATATTAAGATTTGATTTCTTGTAATGAAAGGATTTTTGTGAGATAATTAAAAAAATATAATGTGTGAGGGTGAAACATGAAAAAAATTCTAGTTGTTTTATTAATTGTCGCTATTGTTGGATGTTCGAGTGTTTTTGCTTATACGTTGACCGGCGAGAATAACAGGGTCACAGCTGAAAGGGAGCTTGCTGACGGAGTCAAGTATACTCAAATCAAGGCGGGTAAGAATTACAACAACGTACAGTTTGACCTGATAGAAGTGGACCTTTCAAAAGAAGGAATAGTTTTTGATAATGTTTACGGCAGCCCTTTTATAACCCATGCATGGAAGAGAACTTCTGATATGATAAAGGAGTTTAACGGGACGGATGGAAAGAAGGCTTTGGCTGCAATAAATGCAGAACTTTGGACGGTTACATATGCTCATTCCAGAGTATTGGGCAGCGAAACCTCCTATGGTGGATACAACGATCCTGTGGTGAAGAAGGGTTTGGCATTACCTAGAGGATATAATGTTATTGACGGAGAAATAGTATCCACATCCCATATGCAGCAGGAAACTCCTTTTGAAGGTGATTTTTGGAGTTTCGGAATTACCGAGGACAATATTCCTATCTTGTCCAATCCTACTGCAACTGTGAATATTACGAACTTGACAAAGAACACAAATGCGAAAGCTGATGGAATAAACAGACTTCCGGCAAACAATGCTCTTGTCATGTATACTGACAAAGGGTGTGCCAACAATTATGCGCTGGATGATGCCTTTGAGGTTGTTATTGACATTACATCCACGCCGGATTATGTCATAAAGCATGGAACGGATATAACGGGAAAAGTTATTGCCATATACGGACCTGAAGATAAAGACAATCCTGTTATGGAAGCTAATTCAAACAAGATCATACTTACCGCAAGAGGTTCAAGAGTATCCAAAATCTCCGATTACCAGATAGGGGATGAGATAAATATAAAGGTTGATGTAAGGGACAAAAACGGAAGATTTACAGAAGAGTGGAGAAGAGCAAAGGTTGCGACCGGTGGACATATCCCCTTTGTTGTAAATGGAAGATTTCAAAATGTTTCCCCTGGTGGTTCCTATCCTACAGCTTTTATTGGAATCACTTCGGAAGGAAAAATAATCATGGGTACATACGGTTCCAGTAAGCATGATGGCGGCCGCGTGGGAATTGCCTCTTACAAGGACCTTGTCAAGGATCTGGACCTTGTTGATGCCTTCATATTTGATGGTGGAGGATCTGCCACGACAGTTGTTCTGGATGAAAATGAGTACAAGGTTGTTAACAATCCTTCCGATACAGGTGGTGCTGAAAGACAGGTGCTGAACTGTCTTGTGGTGTCCTATGTTGAGCCTAAGCCTGAGCCAACAGATGAGGTTGGAGACAATGATGAGAACGGCGATGAGAACAATGGTGAGAATAACGGAGGGAATACCAAGGATGAAAAACACGACAAGGGAATTGATTCAAATACAATCATTATTATAATTTCTTCCGTGGCGATTGTAGCCGGATTAGTGACAATTGTTCTAGTATTAAGAAAAAAGAAATAGAATAAAAAAGCTCCTCTTAGGTTTTCCTGGGAGGAGCAATTTTTTATAATACTTTCGATAAGAATTCCATCAATCTTGGGTGTTTGGGATTTGAGAAGAACTCATCTGGGCTTGCTTCTTCAAGAATGATGCCATCATCCATGAACAGAACCTTTGTGGCAACTTCTCTTGCAAAACCCATCTCGTGAGTTACAACAACCATGGTCATTCCTTCTTCAGCCAGCTGTTTCATAACAT
>JAAYLF010000324.1 GCA_012522035.1 Clostridiaceae bacterium | reverse complement strand
TTGAGCGGATTTTCGGATACAATAGAGACGGTTTTTCCAAGAACCGAACAGCAGTTGTGCGTAATCCATCAGATAAGGAAGCTAATCTATACAACGAATGCAGTTGAAGGGTTTCATCGGATCTGTGGAAATATACCAAAAAAGTCTGACTTTCATTCAGATGAGGCATTGCGTAAATCCTTGTATTTGGCAATAAATGAGATAACCAAGAAATGGAGTATGCACTGGGAATAATAATGAGGCGGTTCATGATTTACTTCGAAGACAGATTGGCAGCTGCAAAAGCGGTTTGGAAAGCATATCGGGGATCTGCCCCGGAACGTAGCTTTTTGGCCATTTTTATTATCTTCCTTCTAGCCTTCGGAGAGCACGATTTACATCCATCAGAACCTGTCTAACATAACTGTAAGATACATTTATGTTCTTCCTTGTATTCAAAATTTTGCAAAAATGAATGAAATTATCCGCTGATTATTCCACACGGGACCTAAAATGCAGTACGATAAGACATTATCATATATCAATCACAATCAACCACAGAAACAAAATAGTAATGTTGTAACATTATCACACTGATGATATAATTGATAGAAAAAAGAAAGAGGAAATGTATGTATAAATCTGTTTTGGACCTTAGAGAAACTCAGGTGGCAATAAAGGAATGTAAAGACTACTTTGAAAGAGAACTGGCAAAAGCACTTAACTTGATAAGAGTACCCGCAAAGCACCCAGAAGCTCACACTCGTCTTTACTAGAACAGAAGCAGCAAAGAATACCAATTTTATAATGGAACTCTTCCTTTCTCCACATCTGGGAGTGGAAGGTGTTCAGTCTATAAAGATAATTGCCAAATGAGACGGCGGGTTGTATACAACAAACATACGAAAAGCAAAAAGAAACCTTCATTGGAAGTTCATCTTCTCCAAAACACGAGTTTAGCGAAGGGCTTTTACATTAATTACTTATGTAAAAGCCCAGTTTATATATAACCGCTCATGTTGTAATTGATCTTTACTATTTTTTTCTTCTTTTTAATACCACTAGTATAATTCCAACTACTATTATTACAGCAACACCTACAACTATTATTTTTTCTGCTAGTTGCATACCAGAACTATCATCATTTGTTTTCTCAATATTTTCTGTAGGTGATGGTGTTGCAGAACTGTTTTTTGTGCTTGTTGGCGTTTCAGTAACTTCAGGTTCAGGACTAGGAGTACTGCCCTCATAAGTTAATATGAGATTATCTATATGTGCTGTTTGTGCTCTTGTTGTTATTGCCAATTGACTACCATATGCACTAATTCTTGCATTGTCTATTCTTAAAACTTCTTCACCAGAAGCATCAGTAACAACAGCTGTATTGAAATATTCATTGTCATCTTCCTCATCGTCATCATATTTGCCCGGATTTGACATTTCAACTGTCGCAAGCAACTCTTGATTTATGTAAATTTCTACTTTTTCACCATCATCTTTAAACATAACATTAAAGAACTCAGATGGATCAAATTCTTCCGGATAATCAAAATCATAGTAAGCATTACCTATCTTAAGACCATCTTCTTCGTAAGTCTTTATGTTAAGTCTTAAGCAGCCTTCACCTGGCATTATGCTAATGCCACTTCCTCCAAGGCCTGTTGTGCCATTTTGACCTCCGTTCTGCTCATACCAGTCTATTTCCAAATAGTGAAGAACTTGCTTTATACCACCTGCATTAGCAGGATTATGTTTGATTACAGGGTATACTCCTCTAACAAAAAATCCAACATATTTTGTTGCACTAGTCTTTGCATCAAAAGACAAGGTATATGGCGGTTCAAGCATATCCCACGTTCTTACATCAACAAGCCCATTAAGCGTTATGTACTTATTGCCATCTTCCTCTGAAACTTGTACATAATTTGTTTCAGCACTGGCAGTAAATATCTCCCACTCATTCATAAATTCGTCAATTCGGTTTACATATTCACCAACCGGGAAGTCGTCAAAATCAAATTTCACCTCAATAACATTAGCATTTACAAAAAAACACTGACAATACAAAAAACTAGAATCACGAATAACAGTCTTTTCATAACTCTTTCTCCTCCTCCTCGCATAATAAATTTGTTTGGTGGTGTTTCATCTGGTAATTATAACTAGTTGACCTATACAAATACCTTCTGTATTGATTTTCGAGGAGCATAGAGAACTAAATATTTCAAGAGCGAAGTTCTCTATACACCTCATGTAATCCACGCATCTAATATTGATCGTGTCATGTATGCAGAAATCAACAATAATCTAGCCGTCAGAACTTTACGCATTCCAGAAAGGCCCTTAATAGGGCCTAGCATTTTGACTTAAATTAGATGTTTCACTTATTATTGCTGTACTTTTGGCGAACACCTAGTCTTGTTGAAATTACTAATGCACTCATTGACAACAACAAGAATATAGAAAACATTGTCAAATTATTTTCATCAGATGTTTCAGGCGATGGTTCGGTTGGAGGTTGATCCTTGTCGTATAAGCCATTAATGCTACTTAATGTAAAATCATCGACCATAAGACCGTCTACTCTGGAAAAGAACGTAAATGAGCCCTTTTTAGGCATATTAATATCGTTAACAGTTCCTGCCAACGAGCCATCCGCAGCAAATACATAACATGTGTTGTATTTATCATCAGAAGTTTCTTGAAATACTAGTGCACAAAACATTTCTCCATTTATCAGTACGCTAACAACGTTACCATAATCAAACACAGTGAATGTGTTTTCTTCTTTTGGATCAAAACTTTCAGAATATGGTATGTATACAAATGGACATTCTCCTATGGACTTATCATTATGATAAAAACCAATTGCTACTTTACCTTCGTGTTCGTGATGTACAATGTTGAACGCCAGACAACGAGCTACTGTACCAAACATGTTTGATTCCTTGAATGGCTCAAACCTAAAACCAAATCCAGAATATTGAGGACTCCCAAAAACCTGTGCCTTGAACTCATATTTTACTTGCTCATAAGTATCTATCAAATATATCTCTCGGGCATTTGTCCAGTGAGTCTTGTATCTACCTTCAACCAAATTGTACCCTGTACTTTCCGGATATGCTATAAAGCTCTTTTTAAGCTCCTCCAAATCCGAAAAATCTTCCCTGATTGATTCCGTTATTTCGTATCTGTTGCCTGGATTAAATAACGAAACAAGAAATAAAGCTCCTGCTGACTCCATAGCCTTAATATGGGTTTCGTTTGGCTCAGCCTTAGCTTTATTATAAGCATCCCTTAATGCATCGTACTCAGCTGACGGATGACCTACAGCGAGCAAGGACTCTGCTAATAAAAATAAACTGTCTTCCTCAGCTCTTACTTCAAACGAAGAGAGCAAACCTGTTAATAATACCATTACTAAAATTGTTGCAAAAACTTTAATTTTCATGTCTAAATACCTCCTCATAATATATCTCGTTTTCGCATTACTCCATATTAGAAATTACCTTTTCTAAATATCAAAATAGAACAGTTGTATAATCTATGACAAGTATATATAAATGAAGAAAACATGCCATGTAGTATATCTTGTTGTTTGTACTTTTTAACTGTTTTATGCTGCTGTTAATTTTATTTTGATTTTTCATCACTCAATGAATAATTATGTCGAGGTGTAAAACAGTGGAGTTTTTATTTCCCAAACTGCTCGGATTCTTAACTTCCAGAGTGTTGGGATTCTCGTCTACCATAAACACTGATTGCTTATAGGGACTAATCTTAAAAATAAAAAAATCATGTAAAAATCGAAGAATAGAGCTTGTTTAATTATACATAAAAGCAAAAGAAGGGTACTCAAATGAAAAATTGGTAGAGCACAATAAATACATCATTAATCCGAATTACATAGGAAACTCAGCAGAACGAGGACATAGTTGAAGTTAACAGGTAGAAAAAAGCAAAGAATATATAGAAAAAAGGCCAGAAAAGAATATCTTCGATTTACAAAGAACAAGAAGTCAACAGCAAAGGCAATCAGAAAAGCGGTAAAGGAACAGCTGGATACGTAATGAGGAACCTGAATTATATCTTGTCGTTGAAAACAGAAGATTTAAGAGTCTTAGAATCAATAATACGACGACATAGTACCCGTATTCTATTACCGCTTATATGGATAACTCTCCGGAGCATCTATAGTGACTGCGAATCACAATAGAAAATTCTTGTTATCTATTTATACCTATACCGAAATAACGTCAGAAGAACTTGGCAACTACTTTTTGCTTTTTACAACAAAAAAAACTATTACAGCTAGCAGGATAAGGATTACAAATCCTAAATGTACGAGAAATATAATGTTTGTATTGTTAGACACTCCTTTATACCTATAATTAAATCTGCTATTTGGAGCTGCATCACCTTTATCCATAAACAGCATTATATTGTCTTCTTCAGGAACGTTGTCAGTTAATTTAAAATCAAATACAAATTTCCTCTTTTCTCCCAAACCTAAGTGTTTGCGGTCTATCTTAATATTCATTACATTCCCTGAATAATTTATTTCCGCATCTCCCACATAAGTAAAACTATATCTACCGTCCTTGTCAAAGGATTCTATTGAAGTTGTGCCTGTGTTGTTGCTATCAAATACATAATTTCTATTTATTACAAAATCATATCCATGCCATCCCGTGGTATAATCTGCATCTGCATTTATCAATAGGTTCATCCAGTTGGTGCCTTCAGGTTCGGTAATATCTGATAATGTCTGTATTCTAAAATAAAGATAATTTTCATCGTGACTTACATCTATTTGATCAAAGTCGTTACGACCGGAGTCTTCTATATAATAGAATTCTTCAGAGCGTGATGAACACGGATGAGACCGATGCATAGTGTCGTAAATATCATCGTAGTATGTATAGACTTTGCCTTTGGGAACTTCTTCTATATTTCTGCTTCCTTTAAACTTTCTTATGTAGCTTGTCAGTAGATAGTAGTGATTATCCTTGTACCCTCCTTTGATGGGTGCGATATCTCTTGAATACTCCTCGCTATATAGGTCCACAAAGTATGTATCCCCGTTCTTTAAAGCCTTGCCTAAAAACATTTTGTTTTTACCATCTTCCCCTTCGATAAACCGCTGTGCTATCCACTCGTTCCATTGGGTAACAAAAATGTATTGGGGATCTTTTTCAAGGGCTACTTCCCATTGCTCTGTAAAATAGATTCCAAGTTCCGGCTTTTGTTCACCCTCACTCGGCTGCTGCCCATTGCTGTAGCTTTTTCCAATATTCGTTGTTGGATGCTGGGCTGCTGCAACAGGTATCATTTCTAATACTTTGCTGCTTTTTGACCATCCGCCACTCTGAGGGGTATGTTCAAGCCATGGCCATTTGTTTTGCCCTGATTGCCATGCCCAAGAATGTCTCGTAGTAAAAAAAACTTTATGCTCATCCGATATTTTGGATTCATCTACCAACATCAGGGGTTTTCCATCCAGCATAAAGAACACATCCTGGTATTCCTCTTTGGTGTAATAGGTATCGTACAATTCACTAACAACTTCACCTGCTTTTGAGTTAACTAAAAAAGTACACTTTAATGACCTTTGATTCTCAGCCGTTCTGCCCAGTAACTCCTTAAAAATCGCTTTATAGCTATCATGATAAAGAATAGCGTTGGAAGCATCAAAAACAAGTCCATCCACCCCTGCATCGCATAATAATTGTATGTACTTTCGGATAACCCAAGGGTCATCGCTTCTGTAATATCCAAAGTATGGCTCTGTAAAGTAGTGGAAGTTCCATCTAGGTCCCCAAGGTAAATCCCTTGAATCAGAAGCCAGAATTTTTGATATGTCATGAATCTGGAAAACATGCATAGGCAAATGCCAGTTATAGTAGAAGATAAGGACTTGTTTGTCCTTTTGTGGACTTCTGGTATCCTTGTCAACGGCAACAAATCTGCCCAAGTCATCTACTGCAACCCATGTATCACTTCTTGTATCACGTTCTCCTTTTAGGGGGGTGGATGACTCACCCTTAATCATACTTATTGCGAGCATTAATATTACTAAAGCACACAGAATCCTGTTTTTCATAATGAATATCCTCCTTTAACCGTATATTATGAGTTATTGCGACTTGCCATAAAACAACTCCAAAAAGAAACATCACTGCAATTACACAAAATAAAATTCCTCAGTTGGTATTTCTATACCTGTTAATCATTCATATCCAACAAATCTATTTTAAATGTCATTACGCCTACTCCAGCCTCCGACAAGAATATTTCCATAGCTGTAGGTGAATTTGAAGTTGTAGCAACGTATACTAATTTATATGTTCCGTCCTCAAGTCTTTCAATTTCTCCAGTTCCATTTATAGTAGACATTCCCAGAAAATAAACGTTTTTATTCCTACTTGTCACTGGATCTGTTATATCCACAGATGCCAACAGCTGTTCCTTGTTTGAGTACCAAACAAGACCATCTCGCGAAAAGTTGAAAGTAGGTACAGTTCTCTCACCATCATCATCCTTGAAAGTAGTATGAGTTATCCTCATGTATATTTTCTCACCGTCATCATCGTAAAGGTAACCTATTTGATTTCCAATATTACTAAATCCCGTTACCGACTCTCTTTCTTCCCAGTTAAATCTATAAGGCACATCGCTCCTTATTCTCACATGGCCACTAAAACGACCGTAAAGAAAATATCCTACATATAAATGCCATGGTTTACCATCTGGGTCATCACACACATATATGAGTTCTTCATGGTTGAAACCTGTTTCCTTATTTCGCACATTAAAAATAACAGGTTCATCAATCTTTCTTTCCCAATTTATACCATCAACTGAACTTGAGTACCCAATCAAGTCGCCATAATTATCACCAGGTGTCCTGTATGTACATTGCCAAAGCATATGGTAAACTCCATCTACATAAACCACTTCAGGTTCCAAGGTATTGCGAATCCACCAACCTTCTGCACCTTCTTCCCAACCTAAAAAGAACATAGGGCCTTCTATTCTTCTTTTCCAGTCAACCCCATCTTTAGACCAATAAAACATTATATGGTCACCATCGCCATGTTCAACGGCACTAGTGTTTAAATCATACCATCTCCCACCTGCATACATTATGTACCCATCTTCCATTTTCATAACATGCATTGAATAATCGTAAGCAGGTTTATCCTCTTGACACAGATAGCTTATTGACTTGCTCCCATTCTGTCTTAATGAATTTATTACTATATCAGGTACTCCGTCTCCATTAATATCGCCAGCTACAATAGATAATATATCCTCTATACCATGAACCATATACTCTCCAAACAGGTTCTTGTAGTATCTTGTATCTTCTTCCGCCTTCGTTGGCCCAAAACTGCCATCACCCCTACCAAAAAGTGTTCTAATGCAAATATTGTTATTATCCTTGTATACAATAACAATATCAGCAAAACTGTCTGTATTCATGTCTCCGATAGCAATATCGATAACGTTTGAAGGGAATAAGTATATCTTTTTATTCTTTAACTTTTTAAACCCTTCACCTGTATTAGTATAGGTAGTTGCCACATCGCCTTTTAATGTTAATATGTCACAAAGACCGTCTCCATTCACATCGCCAGCAAGAACGGTTTGCTTTTTGGGTTTAATATCGCTTAAATACGCTTTTTTAACAAAACCTTCATCCTTTTGTTCCAGTATGCAGATTATACCTTTTTGGTTGTGTCTTGTCAAGTGGTGTAAAATATTTTTCTA
>JAAYLF010000323.1 GCA_012522035.1 Clostridiaceae bacterium | reverse complement strand
GCTTGGGGTTGTGTATAAAAGAGCCATGGTTTGCAGAAGACTTCCAAGAAACATGGACACCCCTATAAGCACTCCACCTTTTATGATTTCCTTCTCTGCTTTTCTGAATCTTTTGACCACAAAAGGAAGTTATATAATTGTGGCGATGGCGTATGTTGTCAGCATGAAAGAATAAGGGCCAATATGTTGGAGAGCAAGGCTCATTACCGGCATGCCCGCTCCCCAAATCATACTAATAACCAACAAAGAAATATCCGCTTTTAGTTGTTTACTCATTCAATCCTCTTTCTATCAATCTATTTTGTAATTCACAGCCTGTGACTGGAACAACTTGTAGTACAAACTATCCGTCTTCTTGAGCAGATTCTCATGGGTGTCGTAATCCTGCACCTTTCCCTTCTCAATAATCAGCACTCGGTCGCAGAATACGCTGCTGGACATTCTGTGGGATATGTATATGGCAGTTTTCTTACCAATCAGTTTGTTGAAGTTTGCATATATATCTGCTTCAGCAATCGGATCAAGAGCTGATGTCGGCTCATCAAGAATCACCAGCGAAGCATCCTTGTACAAGGCTCTGGCTATTGCAATCTTCTGGGTCTGACCGCCTGACATCTCGATACCTTTTTCATCGTATGCCTTGCCAATTCTCGAACGGATGCCATCAGGAAGACTCTGCACCTTTTCCGTCATGCCCACTTCTTCCAGAATAGCCATGGCTCTTTCGGTATCTTCTCCAATATCCTTGCAGGTGATGTTCTCCTCAATACTGAAGGCAAACAGTTTGTAGTCCTGAAAAACCGCAGCAATCTTCTTCATGTAGCTTGTGTAGTCATACTCAAACACGTCCCTGCCGTTTATTAATATCTTGCCTGACAGAGGTCTGTACAGCCTGCATACAAGCTTTACCAAGGTGGTCTTTCCAGCACCGTTCAATCCAACAATAGATATCTTCTCACCCTTTGATATCTTGAAGGATATGTCATCAAGGACAAGAATGTCGCTTCCAGGAAACTTGAAGGATACATTTCTAAACTCAATGGACTCCACCTCTCCTTCAAACTCCACATCTCCGCCCACATCCTTTTCATCAGGCAGAGACATGAATTCCATGAAAGGATCCAGAAATCTCAATGTCTGACCCATCATGACGATGTTTTTGGAAAGCTCGGTTGTCTCCCTTGCAAAGTTTATGGCACTAGACACATACATGGAAAAGGAACCTATGCCTATTCTTGGTCCGAACCAGTCGGTTGCCACCCTTAAAGCAACGTATCCGTATGCAATTGCAGCCTGCAAGTCGTTTATGATTCCATTAACACCTGTGACTACTCCCTGTTTTTCGTAGTATCCTGAGAACCAGTCATTTATCTCCTTGTTGTACTCCGTCACCCTGTCAGAAAGCATCTTGTTCATGCTGTAGAGACGGATGTCCTTTTGCAGCCTGTTGTCATAGCACAAGTCAAGATAATAGCCGTACTTCCTGTTGACAGGTATTATCTGAGAAAAGAAATTCACCTGGTAGTTCACAAACGCGAAGTATATAACAAAGCCGATGACAACAGTGGCAAAAAGCATAAGTACAAGAATACGGCTCAGAAACAACATTATAGCAAAAAGACCTGCAATTGTGAACACGTTCTTGAATATAAATGCAATGCTTCTAACCAGCCCCAGCATCGCCTGCTGGTTTGTGGTGGCAAACACAGCTCTTTCTTTCAAATCAAGATAATATGGGTTTTCAAGGTACGAAAACTCCACATTCATAATCTTTTCACCCATTGCATAGTTCATCTTTTCCGACATGTACCTGTTTTTTACTTCCATGGTCCTTTTCATAAGGTTGTTCAGGAATGCAAAGAAAATATTTGCAAGTACAATTGCGCATACAAAGAAAACAATTCTTCCAGCTTCCCTTTCTCCCAACAGTTCGTCAATCAAAAACTTTGGGATCACCACATTTGCAATAATCTGTCCTCCTCCAGCAATGGTATTGAGTATGAGAAGGAGAATATATGAGGGGGATATCTTCCATGACAGTGAGAAAAACATCCTTATCTTCTTCAAATTATTCATTGTTTTTGCCTCCCTCATTGTAGTATTTGCCTTGAATTACAAACATCTCGTAATAGCTTCCCCGTTTGGCCATAAGTTCGTCATGGCTTCCGTATTCTTTTATTCCGTCATTATCCAGCAGAACTATCTTGTCGCAGAACTTTGTGCTTGCAAGCCTGTGAGATACAAAAATTGCAGTCTTGTTCTTTATCAGTTCGTTGAAATTCTCATATATCTCAGCTTCCGCAAGAGCATCCAGAGAAGCAGTAGGCTCATCAAGAATTACCATATTGCCATCCTTGTACAAAGCCCTTGCAATGGCAAGCTTCTGATTGACACCACCCGAGAACTCAATACCCTTCTCATCTATAATTTTCAGCATCATTTGATCAAGACCTTTTGGCAAATTTCCAACCTTGTTTCCAAGACCCACCTTGTCCAAAGACTGAACAACTTTTTCCTTGTCAATGTTTTCCGACCTGCAGGCAACATTCTCGGCAATGGTGAATGCTAATACATTAATATCCTGGAACACTACTGGAAATCGTGTATACGTTTATAGCGTATCGAGGGTTCGAATCCCTCTCTCTCCGCCAAATGACAAGGGTTTGCAAGAATTTGCAAACCCTTTTTACATGCTTATTTTTCTGCTAAAAAGTCTATTTGCTAAAAATTTGCTAAAAAATGATTTAAGACAGAACAGAATAGAAAAGGATAAACTGAAAAGTTTTGTTGCCAATCTCAACCCAAAATTTCTTTATCATTTAT
>JAAYLF010000322.1 GCA_012522035.1 Clostridiaceae bacterium | reverse complement strand
TTCCTTGCTGTTTCAATGTCGCTGTTTCTGTCCGACAAAGGAAGACCTGGCATGGTCTGAAGACCAAGAATGAAACCTTCCCTTTTTATCAATTCCGAGGCTTCAATGGTATGCCTTGATGTGTGTCCACGCAAGGATGCTTTCAGTACCTTGTCATCCATGGACTGGGCCCCTAGTTCAATTACGCGTACCTTGTATTTTTTAAGTCTGAGCAATACTTCATCGTTTATGCAATCAGGCCGTGTTGATATTCGCACGCAATCAACACCATTATCAATGTATGGATACACGCAGGTCAAAAAATCTTCCTGCAAGTGAGGATTTATGGCAGTAAAACTGCCTCCAAAGAAGCCAACCTCCACCAGGTCATATCTGTTTGCAACTTCCAGATACTTCTCCACGGTGTCGGTTATTTCCTTCCTTGAAGGTAGGCTGACATTTCCACTAATGGACCTCTGGTTGCAGAATACACAAAGCCTTGGGCATCCTACATGAGGTACAAATATTGGTATTACAAGTCTTCTTCCGGTGCTTTTGTGCAATCAGCTGCAATCCTTTCTCTACGATTAACAGGACTTAGATAGTAAACTGCATTTGTAATGATCTTCTGGATGTTTTCATCCTTGTATATTGGATGGGTTTCATGACCAGGCTGGAAGTAGAATACTTTACCATATCCTCTGTTGAATACGCATCCTGATCTGAAAACTTCTCCGCCGCGAAACCATCCTATGAACACAAGTTCATCAGGAGTTGGTATATCAAAAAACTCTCCGTACATCTCTTCATTTGGTATTTCAATATACTCCGGAACTCCCCTGGCAATTGGATGACCAGGATTCACGCACCAGAGCCTTTCCCTGTCGTCATCACGCCATCTCAGCGAACAGCTTGTTCCCATCAGTTTTATGAAAGGTTTTGAGTAGTGGGCGGAATGAAGTGCTATGAAGCCCATGCCTTTCAACACACGTTCGTGTATTTTTGCCACTATTTCATCAGATACCTCGTGATGAGCTATATGTCCCCACCAAATAAGGACATCAGTGTCATCAAGAATCTCGTCATCAAGTCCATGATTAGGCTCTTTCAATGTTGCAGTTCTAACTTGTATATCGTCGTTCTTGCTTAAAAATTTTGCTATTTCATTATGAATGCCTTCAGGGTAAATACTCCTTACATGCTCGTTTGCATTTTCATGAATGAATTCATTCCAAACAGTAACCTTTATCATAAAACCTACTCCCATCATCTTTTTTATCATTCTAACATATAAGCAGGTATTTTTAAAGCTTATCCCAGATCCATTTCAAGAATCCTTCTTGCCGCATCCTGCTCTGCTTCCTTCTTGGATCTTCCTGTGCCGTACGCCACCAATGAATCTCCAACTTCAACTCTTGCAGTATAAACACAGTCGTGTTCCGGACCTTCCACATCAGTTATGGTATATACTACGCTGTGCGTCTTGGCATACTTTTCCTGAAGCTCGGTTTTGTAATTTATCTTCTGGCTGCTTGCACTGCCGTACTCGAATATTCTTTCC
>JAAYLF010000321.1 GCA_012522035.1 Clostridiaceae bacterium | reverse complement strand
GAGACTGCAAAGCTGTCTGCAAATCTTAACACTGACAGGATTCCTGGCATGTATGCCACATTGGAATCAGTTGATGGTTTGGAATTTTCTGAAGAACTCATAGATCCTGAAAATGGAGAAGAGGTTAGAAAAATACTTTCATTTACAATAAATGGCGAGACCTTCACCTTCGAGTCCACGGATACAATAAAGCATATGCTGGATACTGTTAACAGAAGCGATGCAGGCGTAAACATGTATTTCAGCGAACTTACAATGAGTTTGCAAATTGAGACCAAGACTACAGGCGATGATGCTGTAATTGAATTTGAGAATGTTAAAGGCAGCCTGTTTGGTCTGGGTGATGATGTTGCTTACGGGAAAGACGCCCTCGTTACCATCAACGGTGTGGATGTTAAAAAGAGCAGCAACAGTTTCACCATTGATGGAATAACATACAACCTTACAGGCACAACAAATTCTCCTGTGGATTTTGTTGTAAGCAGGGATGTACAGCACACTGTTGACAAGATAAAGGAGTTTGTACAGAAATACAATGAGCTTGTGGAAGAGCTTAATGGTCTTTTAAGTGAGAAGAAGTACTATGACTTTGCTCCACTTACCGAGGCCCAGAAGAAGGAGATGGATGAAAAGGATATTGAGGAGTGGGAGGCCAAGGCAAAAAGCGGCTTGCTTAAGAACGATCCGGCTATTGCAAAACTGGTTAACTCTTTACGCTCTTCCATATACAAGAAGGTGAAGGGTATTGGTCTATCCCTTAGTGATATTGGCATAACTACAGGAAGCTACCTGGAGAAGGGAAAACTTCATGTGGATGAGACCAGGCTTGCAAAGTACATTAGTGAAAGACCTGATGATGTGATGAATCTTTTCATGCAGTCAGCTCCTTCAGGAGCGGAACTGTCTGCCAGTGAGAAGTATGCACAAAGCGGATTCTTTGCAAGAATGACCTCTACATTCAACACTTACTATGACAGCCTTCAGCTGGACAGGATGGACAAAGGCATAAGGGAGTATGAGGAGAAGATTAGCAATCTTGAGATAAAACTGTTTGAGATTCAGGAAAGATACTACAGACAGTTTGCCCGCCTTGAAGCGGCTTTGTCCAATATGTATTCCCAGCAGTCCTGGCTTTACGCACAGTTTAATCAAGGACAGTAAGGAGAGGATAGAATGTCATTAAATCCTTATCAGAAGTACAAAACCCAATCCATTATGACTGCATCGCCAGGGGATCTTACCCTGATGCTTTATGATGGCTGCATCAAGCAGATGAATCTGGCGCTTATGCACATTGAAGAGAACAATCACGAGCTTAAGAACACTGCAATCCAGAAGGCAGAAGCGATTCTGACAGAGCTCATGTCAACTCTTGATATGAGTTATGAGATATCGAACAATCTGTTCCAGATATATGAGTATGTGTACAGACTGCTCATACTGGCCAACATATCTAATGACACCGAGAAGTTGAACGAGGCTGTCAGCAGGATAACCGAGATCAGGGATGCATGGGAAGAAGCCATAAAGATTGAGAGGAAAGTTGCATACGACAACACAAGCGATGGAGCATAAAATGGATATTGAAACAATTAGGAAAAAGGTAGATGAGTTATCTGCTCTTACAAGAAAGATATCCGATATCCTTGATGAAGAGGAAACGGACATAGAGGGCATAGAAGTGCTTGTTGCTAGCAGGCAAGCTATAATAGATGAGTTTGTTGTTCATAATGCTGAGTTTGACACCTCACTGCAGGAACAATTAAGAAAAATCTATGAGATGGATAAGGAGAATGAGAGGAAAATCAAACTGATCCTCGAACATTACGCAAAAAACGTAAGAAACGCTGCCAATGCTAAAAAGCAAATCTCCTATTATCCAAAAGCCACTAACCAGGAAGGATTGTTTATCGACGAGAAAAGCTAGATTGTTGATAACAATCCTTTTTTCCATGTCTGAAGATCAGATAGTTGTGATACATTTTAAAAACCTCTCACTAGTTTTCGTGTGAGAGGTTTGTTTATCGTTTGAAATCACTGACCGTCATACAGTATGTATATTTTCTCCTTTTCCACTCTGTTTCTTGGTTTTGTAAATGAGGTGTCGTAAAGTGGAATGAACTCCTCCATTACAATATCGCCAAGATCTCTTGGAACAGTTATTGGACTCAGACTTCCCATGATTGCAGGACCACGCATGAAGAGCTTTTTGTCCTTCTTGTTGTGCTTGCCTTCTGCGAGCTTGTAATATATGGGGAGTTTGAAGTCAATATGATACACATTCTTGTCCTTTGTGATGACAACTTTCCTTTGTTTGAAATTGTGCAGGAATTTTACATCAACATACGTGCGGAACATCAAAAATTCAATGGTTGCGTTCTTGTCGCTGTTGTTCTCTAGGATGGTAATTGAAACATTACCGGATTTGGGGTAGTCCGTACGTATATGCATGGTTATGTCCTTGACCTTGTAAATGCCGCTGGCCGGATAAAGCATTACAATGTCTTTTTCTCTTTCCAAAAGGCTGTGCTGGGAGACTGCAAATAGACCTTCTCCTCCCCGCATGGTACAGCACCAGTAAGCCTCGTAGTTGGTTGGTATTACATAATCATCCACAGGACCTGCACAGTTGTCGGTGCCAAATCCTCCGTTGTCTCTTTGTGATCTGTATATTCCATTGTAGAGTATGTAGTTTGCGTAATCTGCATATCTTTGTTCCGCAGTTTCCTGATACAGCTGGCATGCAAGCATGAACGAGTCAATAATTGCACAAGGCTCGGTCCATTCAGGTCTGCCAAACCAGTTGTAGTTTGCAAAGTTTGCGGTCATGCCTTCATTGATGTACAAATCAAAAGTATCTTTTACAAAGGAAAGATAAACATGATTCCTTGTGTGTTTGAACATCCTCATCATGCCTCTTAGACCGGTGAGGGTGGCATGGGTTTGCACGCAAATCTCCGTAAAGGGGATGGTCATGAACTTGTCCATCATGAATCCCAGCATGTACCTTGTTTCTCTTGCCAGTTCCTCATCTGCATCAATTAAAAGGTCATAAGCGTCGCTGAGGCCATCAAGGGGAATAAATGCACATCCCGTGTCGGTGGATATGTACCAGTTTTTCACACAGCCTGCCACGCTGCCGGACTCTTGTCCTTCATATACTCTTTGCTCTGGTAGTATCGGATACGTTTCATAGTTCTTTCTTAGCGGAAGGAACAGATTCTTTACAATCCCTTTGATTGTTTCCAGCACGCTATCATTATTTTTATATCTGTAATATTCACAAAGACCTCTTAGCAGCCAGCTGTGGCCTGACAGCTGCTGTTCATCTGCAATGCCTTCCGGCAGTACAGGACCAAGATAACCCTATTCATTTAGGTGGTCGTTTAAATTTTCAATTATTTCATCCAAGTATTTTGGCTCTTCTTTCAAAACCTTGGCAAGAGATACAAGGGCAAGGATGGTTCTTCCTTCCCAGTCTCCAGGCCAGCCGTTCTGGTCTGCAGTAAAAACATAATGCGGCATGTATATCTCGTCATGAAGACGATTGAACAGCGCTTTTTGTCTTGCCTTTATTTCACCATCTGATTGAAAATTTGTATGATCCAGAGTCTTCATCAGCATCTCCTTTTCGTGTTTTTTTATAGTATATATCAAAAGTGAAAAAATTCAAACTGTTTCAAATTGTGTCTTCTGCGTTAGCCTGATAATAAGCCTGGTAAAGAAATGCAAAATATTTTCAAAACTATCTTGATTATTGAAAAAAACTGAGTAAAATATATGCTAAGTTATTATCTCTGGAGGTTTTCATATGGGAAAAAAGAAATATGATTTTTACGAATTTGATGATTTCGATGATCTGGATGATCTCGATGACGAATTTGATGATTTGGCAGATTTTGATGACGACTTTGACGATGATTATGACGACGATTATTTTTCTGATGTTGAAGATGATGACTATTATTCAGATGATGACGATGACGAAGAAGACGATGAAGAAGATGATTTTGATGAAGATATGTTCCTGATTGATGAAGTGTTTGGATACCAAGACGAAGAAGACGATGATTTCCCGTTTTGAGGTGAAAAAAATAAGAGGGGTTGCCTCTAATTTTTTACCCTTTTTATTTCCCTCTTTTTCTTACCAGTTGAACTATAACAGCTGCACCTAAAACAACTACCGTACCAATGATTCTTGGTATTAGGTAAGGAGAGCTGGTGCTTCTGTCGGTAGTGGGCGTCTTTTCAGGTGTCTGTGACAGGACCGGTGTCTTTTCCGGTGTTTCTGTAGGTGTCGGCGTGGGTTTGGGAGTTGGTTCTTCCGCATTCGTAACTATTTCCAGCTCATTGAAATTGCATGAACCTTTAAGAGTTCCTTCCAGGTATTCTTCCGGTGTGCCTATGCGGTTTACTATGAAAATTGTGTGTTCTCCTTTAACGTTTTTACCTTCACCGGTGATCTCGACCTCTGCGTCTTCCATGATCTCCCAAGATGTGGTGCCGACTGGTTTTACATATGCAATTATTGGACCATCATGAGAGTCTATACGGATTTCAAATCTTGCATCTGGCATGTTAACCTCAAAATGATCCTCAGGATACTGGGCCGCCACCTTGGCAGACATGTTGATTATTCCATCTCCAAAGTCCACAGTTTCAAGAATTTCAACCGCATTTCCAGGCTTGAACCACCCAATGCCAATACCTCTGGAAACCCTTATTGGCCCTTGTTCCTTTTCCTGCTGTCCCTCAATATATGTTTCTTCTACTGGTTCCCACAATGTTATGTCACCGCATTGGAAAAAGTATGTCCTTTCAGCATGAACGGGCAGAATTCCAATAATCAAGAGAGACAATACAACAAGTAAAAGCTTTTTAAACATTTCCATACCTCCATTGGTCAATTTTTTACATACACAAATACTTCGTTTATGCTTATCCAATCACCTGTATAGTTCGTGCATCCAGTGACAGTAAGTCTTATGTATTTGGCTTTTGTGTCAACTTCATGGTCGATGAATCTGACAGCTGGATTTTTGCCATCGTTTTCAACTATTAGATTGTAATTCTCGCCATCAATAGATGCTTCGATGGTGTAGATGTATGTCCTGTTCAAATACGGAACAACCGTTATTTTCCGCAAATCAAGAACTTCCTCAAATTCCAGTGTTACACTGCTTGGATAGCCTTGTGCGGACCACCTCTGTCCGTTAATATCATCGTACTTTTTGTCAACTATTCTGTCCGCTGTGTTTCCTGTCTGCTCTTTTGTTGCTTTGGCTGTTATCTTACCGGTGTAGTAGTCTTCTTCCAGCGTTGGAGTGGTCATGGGTGTGTATTCCGGTTCTTTCAGATTAATATCCTGTTTTTGATAATCCCTGCACAAAAGCATGAGTTCCGAAAGCGCCATGACGAACATCCCTACAGCAAACTGACTGGTTTGCTCCCTTCTTTTCTCCTCGTTGTGGTAGTTTGCATACCTTTGAGGACTGTCGGATCCGGGCTGCACATACAGCAGTCTGCCTTCTTTGGAAATGGCGTGTTTTTTCAATCCTTCATATATTATCTGAACGATGGGAAAGTATGTATCAAAATCCAGTATTCTAAGCCTTATTCCTACAATATAGCCGTACATGAACATTACTGTGCCTGAGGTTTCAATGCCGCCATAATGTTCCGGGTCGTCCAGGTTTGCATTCCACGTACCGTCGTCCCTTTGTCTTTCCTTCAAAGCATCCGCCATCAATTTCAAGTCATTTGCAAATATTTCATACGCTTTATGGTCTTTGTCGAGATATTCCAGGGACTTTGCCAGTGCGGAAAAAGCCCAGCCATTGCCTCTTGACCAGTATACCTTTTTGCCGTTTGGTGTTACAGAGTCAGGATTCTGGCTTCCGAAAACAAACCTTACATCCCTGTACCAAAGACTGTCTTCTTCATCCCACATGATCTCTCTTGCTTTTTTATACGCTCTCAATGCGTCATCAATGTATTTTGTGTCTCCTGTGATATGGGTAAGATCTACAAATACGGGGAGAGACATGTAAAGAAGGTCAACCCAGTCAAAGGAGGTGCGTCTGTCTGCATTGAAATCCGCGTTTCTAAGCACATCTTTCAGCATGTAATCCTTTCCTGTAAGCCGGTACAAGTCTATGTACACTTGGGATATGCAGTAGAAGTCCCCGTTTATCGTATTTGCTCCGCTGTTGACAAAGAAGTGGTGATTTACTGCATATTCATAACTGTAGTCGTAGAATTCCTTGACACCGGTATGCATGAAGGCCCGTATGTTTCCTGAGTGATAGACCGCATCGTCCCAGGAGTTTGTCGGGGTTGACATGTTCTCCTGAAAGTATTTGTTAACCTTGACCATAAGGTCTTTGACATCTTTGCTTTTGTATGCATCGGTTGTCGACCAGTCGCGCTTGTATATCTGCTTTGGTGAGCTGCAGCCAATGGATAGAATCATGGCTGTGCATACAAGGAAACATAGTATTCTTTTCATAAGACCCTCCACATTTAACATATCATACTTATTAAATCATATCAGGGAAAAGATAAATATGTAAAAATGTTTGAATAATATGAAAAATTGACAATAGTAGGGTATGTTTTGATGAAATGTATCCAATTATGTACAAAACATGATTCTTTCTTTACAAGTTGTTGAAAATTTGGGCGTGATGATATAGAATGTTTGCATACCAAATGATAAGGAGTGAATCAGTGTTGAAAAGGAAAGTCCTCTTTGCAATTGTGCTTGCACTTATTCTAAGTCAACTGATTGGAATGGCCGCATCAGCTGAAATTGATCCAACCAAATGGGTTGCTGTGGACGGTCTGGGAAGAGAGTTGCCGACGAATAAAGAAGTGGGGGATATTAAGCAGGGCAAATACGTAGGTATCTTCTACTGGACCTGGCATTATAACTTTATAAGTAATAACCCTCACAATGTTACCGAGATAATGAAAAAGCATCCAGAAATCAAATATGATTACAATCATGAGCTTTGGAGAAGACAATACAATGCATCATCATACTTCTGGAATGAACCTATTTACGGTTATTATACCAGTACCGACAAATACGTTTTAAGAAAGCAGGCAGAGATGTTGGCGGATGCCGGTATTGATTTTGTTGCTTTTGACTGTACGAACGGAAGCTTTACATGGGAACCTGCATACCTGGCTTTGTGTGAAGTATGGTCTGAAGCAAGAGAACAAGGTGTCAAGACTCCACAGATTATTTTCATGCTCAACTTCGGACCGCTGCAAGAAACTGTTGTATCATTGAAATCAATTTACAACAGGCTTTACAAAAAAGAGGCATACAAGGATTTGTGGTTCTACTGGGAAGGCAAGCCCCTCATTATGGCGCATCCGGAGTGCCTTAACCAGAACACCGCACTGGAAAAGGAGATCTATGAGTTCTTCACATGGAGAAGAAATGTAGCTTCATATTTCGAGGATGACAAGGACGACAGATACTGGGGCTGGCTCCATGTTTACCCTCAAGCCGTCTACAAGAATCCGGACGGTACGGTTGAACAGGTTACAGTTGGCATTGCGCAGAATGCAGACTATGTGGAATGGAGACTCTGCGCCATGAATGGACCGAACAACATGGGAAGAAGCTATACCAATGGTGAATATTCCTATTCATACACCTACAGGAACAAGACCATAAAGGTTGACAAGAATATTGAGAATTCCATGTTCTATGGTCTTAACTTCCAACAGCAGTTTGATTTTGCCATTGAACAGGACCCGGAAATTATTTTTGTAACGGGCTGGAATGAATGGATAATGGGCAGATTCGATGAATGGATGGGCATACCAAATGCATTCCCCGACCAGTTTGACGATGAGAACTCAAGAGATATAGAGCCTTCAAAAGGAGCTCTCAAAGACTACTACTATTACCAGCTCATTGCAAATGTAAGGAGGTTCAAGGGAGCTTCCGATATTGATTATGCAGAGAAAGGCGTATCCATCGACATATTTGGAGATTTGTCCCAGTGGGATGATCCTGCTATTCTGTCCTATGATCACTATACAAAGAACACCTACGAAAGGAACTCAAGAGGCTGGGGCAGGCTCAAGTATGAGAACTACACCATGAGGAATGACATAGTAAACACAAAGGTTACATACGATGATGACAACATTTATTTCTATGTCAGGGCCGTGGATGACCTTACGCCCCATACAGATCCGGCTTGGATGAGACTGTTCTTGGACACTCAAAAGGCAACTGAAACTTCCGTTGACTGGGAAGAGTTTGAATACGTCATAAACAGAAGGAATCCAAGAGACAGCATTGCATATCTTGAAAGAAGCAAAGGCGGCTGGGACTGGGAGCTGGTTGGCGAGGTTAGATACTCAGTAAAAGGCAACGTACTGCAGATTGAAGTACCAAGAGAAATGCTGGGCTTCAAGAACAAGCCTATCAACTTCAACTTCAAGTGGTCAGACAACATGCAGGAAGATGGAGACATAATGGACTTCTACCTCAATGGCGACGTGGCTCCAGGCGGAAGACTCTGCTTTGCCTTCAGGGACAAGGTGGCTTATCTGGAAGAAAAGGGAGATGAGAAAGAAGGCTTTAGCTTTACCACCACTACCGCTATCATAATTGCAACCAGTATAGTCTTGGTTGGTGTAATTGCTGCTGCTGTTATCATACTTGTAAATAAAAAATCAGTTTAGGGTAGATTAATATATTTGTTGAATGATGAAAACAATTCACCATTCGCAAAAGCGAATGGTGAATTGCATTGAAAGGAGTATTTTATGTATAAAGAAAAAACTATCAAATGGATGTTTAGTATCTCTTTAATTTTGGGTTTGATTTATCTTATTGCATTCACTTGTTTTATCACTGTACAGAAAAAGCTTGCCGCTTCATATTCTCTTGTTTATGAAGATATTGAAAACGCCAGCTTTGTTCTGCCATTTGGATATGTGACTTCCATACTGCATTATATTATACAGGCAACCATCTCTTTGGTTATACTAAGCAAACTCAAGGATGTTTACTCTACAAGAGCGTTTGAGATAATTGGAATAGTATTGTTCAGCGGAGCTTTTTCCTTCCTGGGCAGATTTATAAGCAACATGCAGTTTTTGGCAAATAAAACCCAGGCGGAAGTGCTGACGCTGAACGCAATATTAATGAACCTTGATTATGTTTCATTTCTTGCCAAAATCTCAGGTACATTGTTCATTGCTGCGTGTGCCATGAGCTGGTATGGAAAATCTTACGCCAGATATCAATAAACGAATTTCTCCACGCTCTTTAGCTTTTTCAACCTTAGAATAGCAATCATGAAGAATACGACTGCAAACATCAAAAGAACAAACATGTTCAGGACGATGGCCGTGTAGTCGTATCCTTTTTGTATTTTCTCAATGGCCTCCAAAGCCCATCTCTGGGGTACAATGTAGGAAAGGTTTTGCATGAACTTTGGCATGATGTATACAGGCCAGAAGCATCCTCCAATCATGCAGGTTGGTGTGAGTATCATTGTATTCAGCGTGCTTGCCATATAGGAGGAGTCGGAGAAGGATATTACCACAAGTCCTATTCCGCATGCTACCAGTGAGAATACAAAAAGTATTGATATCATAATGTTTGCTGGAACAAAGGTATTTATTTGAAACACATATTCCAGAAATACAAGCACAAGTACAATCTGGATAAGGCTAATGAGCATTGCCGCAACGATGTTGGCAAACAGGAATTCTGAAGTTTTAACGGGAGAGGAGGCTATACGGTAGTAGGTCCTCTCTCTTTTTTCTTTCAGTATCATCTGTGTAGAAAAGCCCTGTCCAAGCATTATGAACATGATAAGAAAGCCAAGGCTTGTAATGGTTGTGTCCTTTTTGGATCTGTCATCCGAAAGATTTATATCATATACCGCAAGCTTGTTCTCTGCATGGCTTTTATACATTGCCTCAAAGCTTTCTTTGTCTCCATTTGCAGCAAAAAACAGGTCTTTTATGTTTCTCTGGTGCAGGTTTATATAGTTTTCAAGCCATGCGGTGGTCTCATATCCCTTGATGGAAACAATTTGTATGTTTTCCATACTGCTGTTGTAAATGCCGTCTTCATAGCCTTTGGGTATGACAATGGCTGCAGCAATTTTGTTATCCAGCAAAAGGTCATTCATATCCTCGCCTTTGACATCTTTCAAAGTGTAGCCGTACAACGATTCCATGGAGTCAAGAAGCTCCATTGAAAAGAATGTATTGTCATTGTCGACATAACCAATAACCAAGTCGCTTGTGCCGGTGCTGCTGTAAATCAAAAGGGAGATGAACACACTTATAAGCGGCAGGATGATGTATACAACTATATTGGATTTTCTTCTGAAAGTTAGTGTTAATATATTTTTAACCAAAAACAGAAGGGTTTTCATATGCTTTTTTCCTTTCCGGTTTTTATTGCAGTCAACATAATTGCAATTGCCGCAATGCCAATACTGATGCCTATGGCAATGGGCACGCTGCTGTAATCGTTGTTGTAGATTACCTTGAATATTGCTTCGTTGGTCCACTTGAGCGGTGATATTACACTAAGCTTGTTGATGGCGTCACCTGTCTGGGACAAGGGTACGTATCCTCCGCCCAGGAAAGCCATTACGGGTATTGCAATGTTGATAACCGCAATCCCTGTTTCGCCTTTCTGGAAAAGCACTGCAGTGCATGCTCCCAAAGAGACGGTCATTATGCATTCTGCAAGTACAACCAATAATACAGTGGGTATGTCGCTGCCCCAGTTGGCGTTAAGAAGGTATTTTCCAAATATGAAGACACACATGGCCTGCAAAAGTGAAATGGACAAATCCCCAATTATTTTGCCTGTCAGGTATTCATGTTTCTTTACAGGGGAAGCAAATATTCTGTATTGTGTTCTCAAGTACTGCTCGCTCTTGATGGATGAATAACCTGTCAAGGATGAGTACAGTAGAAACAGAGTGAGCATGGTGACTGCGTAATAGTCGAGAGAACTTGGTGATCTTTTTCCGTCCAGTGACTTTATCTCTGTGAAATTCATGGTCTCATCGCTCAATATGGCTTCAATTGCCTGGGGGTTTGACTTTGCAATTTCATTCAATGCGTCATACCTCTTGGCAAAGCTTCTTACCATGGATTCAACAAGATTTGCACTAAAGTTGTATCTCTCGTTTTTATATATCTCTATTTCATTTTCCTCTATCATTATATAGCAGGCGTATTTTACATCCTTGACTGCTTTTAATCCTTCTTTTTTCTTGCTTGCTTCCACAAACTGAATGCCAAGCTCCTTGTTTATGGTTTCCATAAACATTTCAAAGCTCTGCTCAAGGCTTTCTTCCGCATTCATGGTATAAAGCACACTGACATCGCCAAGTTTCAGGGTTTGTCCAAAATTGCCTGAGAAAGCCTTTGAAAGAATGAAAATCAGTACAATTGGAAGAAGGATCATGATGGCATTGGATTTTTTATCCCTGACAAGCTGCTTCAACTCTTTAATTATGATATTTAGAGTATTCATTACAACCTCCTGTCAGTCCCTAAGTTTTCTGCCTGTCAGTGTAAGGAACACTGTTTCAAGATCCGGGACCTTTGATTCAATCTGAAGTATTCCAAGCCCTTTTGATGTGAAGTATGCGATAATGGATTCCAGGTTCTCGCTTTCATGCATGCTGTATACCATGACCGTGTTTTCATATATTTCAACATCGGTTACACCGGGAATTTCCTTCAATTCCTCTTGTACTATCTTGTCTATATTATTCTTTACAGTAACCCATACTTCATTCTTGTGCTTTACGATGCTTTTAAGTTCCTGCTTTGTGCCCAAAGCAATTACTTTGCCATAGTCGATAATGGCAATTCTTGAACACAATTCTTCAACCTCTTCCATATAGTGGCTGGTATATATAACGGTGCAGCCGCGTCTGTTCAATTCCTTTACGGACTGAAGAATGTGGTTTCTTGACTGGGGATCGATACCAACCGTAGGCTCGTCCATTATGATTATTTCAGGGTTGTGGGCAATGGCACAGGCAATGTTGAGCCTTCTTTTCATTCCACCAGAAAAGCCTTTTGGAAAGTCTTTTGCCTTGTCAGCAAGTCCTGTAAACTCAAGGGCTTCCATTGCCTTGCTTTTTAGTTCCTTGCCTCTTAAACCATAAAGTCCTGCAAAGAACTTGACATTTTCCAGACATGTCAGGTCCTCATATATCGCTATATCCTGAGGGACTATGCCAGTGAATGATTTTGTTAGGTTCGCATTTGATTTTGTATTTGCATCCTTAATATATATGTTTCCTTCGTCGATGGTTATCAAGGAAGTAATCATGTTAATCAAGGTGCTTTTTCCAGCTCCATTTGGTCCAAGAAGACCAAATATTTCACCTTCTTCTATTGAAAGTGACAAATCATTTACTGCCACAATGTTTCCATATTTTTTGGTTACATTTTCAATTCTAACAATACTCAATTGAAAAACCTCCTGTGTATCTTTCGAAACCATATTATATACTTATTTTACAGTGAATGGAATAGATAAATATTAACTTGTTGAAAAAAATAAGAAAATTGTATAAGATATACCCAACAAAACGAAATCACGTTGGGAGTGTGAGAGAATGAAAAAGCCATTATTATTTACTGCAATGCTTCTCGTTCTTTGCATCTTCGTCAGTGCGTATACATATACAACTGACGAAAGCTTCGAGGATGAAGAGGTTGGTTCGTCTTATGTAGACCTTGACAAGTTCAGCTATGACTGGGGTCATTCAGTTGTTCATGGCGAAACGGTTATTCAGGAAGAGGACGGAAACAAGTATTTAAAAGTTACAGGATTCTCGGAATTTTATTCCTACGACCCAATAACTGCACCTTACACATTCAGCTTGGATTTGAAAATGGATACTGTGGGAGATGTGAATGTATTTGTAAGGGCTGGCAGGAATGAAATTGCCCCATTTCCTTTCTATGAGTGGGATTGGTACGAGGAAAAGGGCGGAACGAACGGAAAGTCATCCACTGGAGGACCGGGACTTTTGGTTTCTCTTTTGACGGATTCAGTACGAATCAGGATAAAGAACATGCAGATGGATTCGGAGAATGAACAGATTAGTTCGGTGTATCATGATTTTCCAATGCCTGAGACGTACAATTACAAAGAGTTTAATAATATCAAATTTGTGGATGATGGTGAGAAAATTGAGATTTTTGTCAATAATGAATTGATTGCTACCTGTGATATGTCAGACAAAGGCAGGTATGAAGTCGATGCGGCCCATCCGCCAGTTGATTTTGAGTATTTTAAAAAGGCTGTTTTGAAAGACAGCGAGGGTAATGTGGTGTTGGAGCTGGACAATGCAAGACTTGTGGCTGAAGAATGCCGTGTGGCCTTTGGCGGAAGGAGTCATCCGTTTTATGTTGACAATGTTGCCATGAGCTATGAAGTGGAGGACACACCGGCACCTACGGATACTCCAGAACCGGCACCTACTGATACTGAGGCGCCAAAGGAAACGGAAGATAATTCCGAGACACCGGATGAGGATGGCAAGAAAGCGGGATGGATACCTTTTGTGGTTGTTGGTGTTGTTTTGGTTTTGGCATGTGTGGTTATTGCTATAATTGTAAGAAGGAGAGCAGTAAAGTGAATATGGGATTATCAAAAAAAGTTTTTATGATTGCTTTTGGTTCTTTTGTAATGCTTATGTGCACACTTTCCGGGTGCACAAGAACTTATGACATTCCTGATGCTCCTGATGGACGGGTGTATCTTGTTTATGAAGGTAAAAGCAATTACAGAATAGTTGTTGGAGAAAAGGCTAGCAAGGCAGAGAGGCATGCAGCTGAGGAGCTTAAGAAGTATCTTAAGAAAATAACGGGGTTTTCCATATCGATTGTAAAGGACAGCAAAAAGGAAGCTGATTTGGAGATTGTTGTTGGCAGGACCAACAGGGAAAAGGATTATGAAGTGGATCGGGACTCTCTGGGAGAAGAGGGTTTTACCATCCTTTGGAGCAACAAGAAGCTTGTCATAGCTGGCGGTGGGGACAGGGGAACCATCTATGGTGTGTATGACTTCCTGGAGTCATTAGGCTGCAGGTTTTTTGCAGAAGGTGTGGAGAAAGTACCTTCAAACAAGACTTTGGAACTGCAGCTTCATGAACCAAAGACCGACAAGCCGGCTTTTGAGTACAGGGATTTGTTCTGGACAAATACCTATGACCCTGTCCTTAGTACCAAGCTGAGGTTGAACGGTTGTCTGAAAAGCGGAGAGAATGGAAGGACCATACCCAAGAATTTGGGGAGCGGTATCTTTTATGCAGGTCCTCACTTTGTACATACATTCGAGCATCTGGTGCCAGCATCAGTATACTTTGACGAGCATCCAGAGTACTTCTCTGAGATAAACGGTGAAAGGACCGCTAAGCATCTATACAGTCAGCTTTGTCTTACCAATCCCGATGTCCTCAAGATTTGTATAGACAAAGTAAAGGAGTGGCTCAGGGAGAATCCTGAAGCAAAGATTGTATCTGTTTCCCAGAATGACAGTTTTGTGATTGAATCGTATTGTACCTGCAGCGAATGCAAAAAGGTGGATAGGGAGGAGCGTTCCAAGTCTGGTACATTGATAAGGTTTGTAAACAAAATTGCAGAGGCTATAAAAGATGAGTTTCCTGATGTTTATGTGGATACTCTGGCATACCAATATTCCATAGAGCCGCCCAGGGTGACAAAGCCTTTGGACAATGTTATTGTACGGGTGTGCACGGGAGGGTGCTCGGCTCATCCCATTGGCAATTGCCCTAACAATTCAGGAATAAAGGGTTGTATTGAAAGGTGGGCAAAAATCTCAAACAGGATATACATATGGGACTATACTACAAACTTTGCCCAATACCTCTGTCCATTTCCGAACCTTGACACCCTGCAGCCAAACATGCAGTTCTTCTACGAGAACAATGTTAAAGGAGTGTTTGAGCTGGGTAATTATCAGGAAGGGTTGATTGGGGAGTTTGGTGAGCTTAGATCGTATATTCTGGCCAAACTATTG
>JAAYLF010000320.1 GCA_012522035.1 Clostridiaceae bacterium | reverse complement strand
TGATAGACAATGGCCGGATTATAATGGAGGGGACGCCAAAGGAGATTTTCGTAAGATCGAAAGAATTAAAAGAGGCAGGACTTGAGCAACCTCAGATTACAACATTGATAAACGAGCTTGTTGATGAGGGAATTGATCTGCCAAGAGATATAATTACTGTTGAGGAAGCATTAGAGCATATTAAACCGTTGATTGTGAGGTAAAGGGATGTCTATTAGAGTAGAAAATCTGTTTTATTCATACATGAGAGGGACACCTTTTGAAAAAGAAGCCCTTATAGATGTTAGTATTGAGTTGAAAAAGGGAGATTTTATTGGCATAATTGGACACACCGGATGTGGAAAATCAACTTTGGTGCAGCATTTGAATGGAATACTAAGACCTGAAACTGGCAGGGTTTATATAGATGATCAGCTAATTAATAATGCAAACATAAAGGAAATACGAAAAAAGGTTGGTCTTGTTTTTCAATATCCTGAATATCAGCTGTTTGAGGAGACTGTATTCAAAGATATTGCTTTTGGTTTAAAGAGGGAAAACCTCACCGAAGAACAGGTGGCAGAAAGAGTATATGAGGCTGCCGAAATAGTCGGACTTGACAAGTCCATTCTAGACAAATCCATATATGAGATATCAGGTGGTCAGAAAAGGAGATGCGCAATAGCTGGTGTTATTGTAATGAAACCTGAATACCTTATACTTGACGAGCCAGCTGCTGGTCTTGATCCTGCCGGAAGGGATGATATTCTTGCGTTCATTAAAAGGCTTAACAAGGAAAAGGGTGTAACAGTTGTACTGGTATCACACAGCATGGATGACATAGCAAGACTTACAGATTATGTTGTTGTAATGAACAAGGGTAGAGTTGTAATGACAGGCAGCCCGAGGGAGATATTCATGCAGGCGGACAAACTTGAGGAGATAGGGCTATCGATTCCTCAGGTAACGAGATTGATGTGCAAGCTTAAAAAGATAAATCCTGACATACGTGAGGATATTCTGACCGTTGAGGAAGCAAAAGAGGAAATTTTACGACATATAAGGAGCAAGAGATGAACATATCAATTGGACAATATGTACCCGGTGAATCCATATTCCATAAATCAGACCCACGTACAAAGTTGACAATGACTTTTGCTTATATGGTAATCGTTCTTTTGATAAACAATTTCGTGGGTTATGCGATAGCCATGTTCTTTTTGATAATGGCTATTGTTTCGTCCCGCGTAGGTATCCGCATGGTTTTGAGAAGCCTGAAACCAATACTATTCTTGATCATATTTACAGTATTTCTTAATATCTTTTTGTACCAGGGTGAAACCCTTTTGTTCAGTATTGGATTCATTGACATATACAAGGAAGGAATACTCTTCAGTTTACAAATGATAATGAGAATTCTTCTGCTGGTGGCAGGAGCATCTCTTTTGACATATACAACCACCTCCATCATGCTGACCGATGGTCTGGAAAGACTTATGTCCCCATTGAGCGTGATTGGCTTTCCAGCCCATGATATTGCCATGATGATTTCCATTGCATTGAGATTCATACCTACCTTTGCAGAAGAGACTGAAAGAATCATGCGTGCCCAGGCTTCAAGAGGAGCAGATTTTGATTCAAAAAAACTAAAGGAGAAAATACGCAGCTTCATACCTGTATTAGTGCCTTTGTTTATTGGTGCCTTCAGAAGAGCTACAGATTTGGCAACGGCCATGGAAGCCAGATGCTACAGAGGTGGAAAGAATCGTACACGATACAGGGTTCTTGCGTTTTCAAAGGCGGACATTGTACTGACATCCATATTTGTTATATTAGCTGTGCTTGTTATACTGAGCAGAATCTTTTTCTAGGGGGTGCCATATGCGCATTGTATTTCCTGATGAAATGAAGAAAATTGTCAAGTATTGTGAAGAGTCATTGGGGTTGAACACAATTTCTCTTATGGAGAATGCTGCCAGCAGTATAAAAGATTGTGTTGTTAATATTGCTGACAAGTCAAATAAAATTTTGGCAATATGTGGTGGTGGAAACAATGGGGCTGATGGTTTGGCAGCACTAAGGAAGCTTGGTAATCTGGGATACAGTGTCAAGGCAATTCTGGTAGGCTACAAGTCAAACGAAAATGTTCAGCTGCATAGAAGCATATTGGAAAAAGAAAATGTGGAAATACATAAAGCAATTGATTGTGATTTGGATTATGTTCTAAAGGATTGCGACGTTATTCTTGACTGCATCTTTGGTATTGGTTTCAGAGGTGACATAGACAAAGATACAGGCTATATTATAGATTGCATAAACAGATCGGGGAAAAAGGTTGTCTCTGTGGACATTCCTTCAGGCGTATATGGGGAGAGTGGAAAAATATCGAATTACTGTGTCAAGGCAGATATAACGGTAGTTCTTTCCGACTTGAAACCTGGAAATGTTGTTTATCCTGGAAGGGAATGCTGCGGTAAGTTATACTTGTCCGACATCGGTATTCCTTCTTTTGTGAAAAGAATGTTTGCTGGAAACAATGAATATTTGAATGAAGGATTTAATATATCCAATATTGTTCGAAAGAGGGAAAAAGACACTCATAAGGGAGATTATGGCAGGGTGTGTATTATTGCAGGCAGCAGGGGCATGACTGGCGCAGCCATACTTTGTGCAGAAAGTGCTTTGAGAAGTGGTGCGGGATACGTATACATGATTTCTCCAGCAGGTCTAGTTCATATTTTTGAGAGTGTTTTAAAGGAGCCTGTCAAGATACCCGTAGGTGACAAAGATGATGTTTTCTTTAAAGAGGAACATGTGGAAGAAGTTCTGCAATATGTTCTTCCTTGTGATTCCGTTGTAATTGGACCCGGTCTTGGTATCAGGGAAACAACCAAGGAGTTTGTAAGAAGATTGATAAGCAAGTTAAAGAACGAGAATGTTAAGGTAATTCTCGATGCGGATAGCATCAATGCTTTTGAAGGAAAATGTGGCGAACTTGAAGGTGATAATATTGTAATTACACCACATTATGGAGAGTTCAGGCGTTTGACAGGAACCAGTTTGGGAGATAGAATCAAGGATGCAATGTACTTTAACGATAAGGGAATAACATCTGTCTTAAAAGGTGCATCAACCATAACAAGCCACAAGAATTCTTTTACTGTAAACGGTACTGGTAATCCTGGAATGGCTGTTTGCGGTTCTGGTGATGTTTTATGCGGTATAATTGCTGCTTTTGCTGCAAGAATGAGTCTGTACGATGCAGCAAGATACGGGGTATGGGTACATGGGCTTAGCGGAGACAAGGCAAAAGAACTATACGGAGAAGAAGCGATGATTTCTGGTGATTTGATAAATATGCTGCCAAAGATTTTGAAAATTGATAGGTGAGGTAATTGTATGGATTACAGGTATAACAGGGCGTGGGCAGAAATTGATTTGGATGCAATAAGCAACAATGTAAGGGAAGTTAGACGCATAACCAAACCAAATGCGGAAATTATGGGTATCGTGAAAGCTGATGGATATGGCCATGGTGCCATGGAGGTTGCAAACACGCTCATAGAAAACGGAGTATCAAGGCTTGGAGTTGCAATTCTTGATGAGGCCATACAGCTAAGAAAGAATGGCATAAAGGTACCCATCCTGGTTCTAAGCTATACAGATCCGAGAAGAGCCAAGGAACTTATTAAATACGACATAACCAAGCCCATATATAGCCATGAGCTGGCCAAATATTTGTCCGAGGTGGCTTTGGCTGAAAACGCCACCATCAAGGTTCACGTCAAAGTTGATACGGGAATGGGAAGGGTTGGATTCCTGCCTGGATACAGTGCTGTAAAGGATGTTATGAAGATATCTGCTTTGAAAGGACTGATTGTGGAAGGTTTGTTTACCCACTTTGCTCAGGCGGATACAGAAGACAGGACATATACCCTTAACCAGTTTGAAATGTTCATGAGCATCGTAAATGAATTAAAGAGGGTAGGCATACACATACCAATTCTACATGTGGCCAACAGTGGAGCCATAATCCAGTATCCTTCCATGCATCTGGACATAGTCAGGGCAGGCATTATACTCTATGGTCATTATCCATCCGCATATACCAGAAAGTATAATTTGAACCTAAAGCCTGCAATGACATTAAAGGCGGGCGTGAATATGGTCAAGACAGTGGAAAAGGATACATGTATAAGTTATGGGAGCACATACAAAACAGATTCTAAAAGAACAATTGCAACTATCACCATTGGATATGCAGACGGATATTCCCGACTTTTAAGCAACAAATCCAAGGTACTAATAAATGGGGAGTTTGCACCGATAGTGGGAAATATTTGCATGGACCAATGCATGGCTGATGTTACTCATTTCGAAAAGAAGCCTGGGATAGGTGATGAAGTTGTTCTATTTGGTTCGCAAATGAATAATAGTATAACATGTGAGGAACTGGCTGACATTATGGGGACTATTAATTATGAAATAATCAGTCTTGTTGGTAAAAGAGTACCCCGAATATACATAAAGAATGGTGAAGTTGTCAATGTTCTAAACTATATTTGTCCTGACAACTAGAAACATTGACTTTAAAATAAATTGAAAAATTTTTTTGATAATGTATTCACTCCGTAAAAAATGGATACACTTTAGTTGGAGGATTTGGTTAATGCCTGAATTCAAAAAAGTACTTATTACTATTTCATCTGACTTACTTAACGAAGCAGAAGACTTGGCCAGGAGCAACAATGCCACTTTGGATGAAGTAGTTCAAACTGCATTGCATGAACATCTTAAGAAGGCAAAGCAGGAAGAACTGGTCAGGCAAATGGAAAAAGGTTATCAGGAAATGGGAGAGATAAATCTTAACATAGCTGAAGAGTTTCTGCATATGGAAAATGAAGTAATGCAAATGTTGGAGTCGGATGATAAGAATGGCACAAAACCTCCAAAAACATAAGTGGGAGTGAATCTTGTGATTAAAAGAGGAGATATTTATTACGCGGATTTAAGTCCTGTAGTTGGTTCGGAACAAGGTGGTGTACGACCTGTATTGTTTGTGCAGAACGATATTGGAAACAAGTATAGTCCAACCATTATTGTTGCTGCCGTAACATCACAGGTTAACAAATCGAAGCTGCCCACACATTTGGAATTGAATGCCAGCGAGTATAAAGGGCTTAGCAAAAACTCGGTTGTTTTGCTGGAACAGTTGCGGACTATCGACAAGAGGCGTTTGAGAGAAAGAGTCTGCGTTTTAGATCCGGTACTTATGAAGAAGATTGACAAGGCACTTTTGATTAGTTTGGGATTGGCAAATCCAGGGGATACATAGAAATTACAGGTTGTACCTGACTGTGTATTCCATTCTTTTTTCCACACGCATGTGTTTCCTGAATCTGTCCAATGATGTAAAATTATATTTCTTGCAGCATTTTTTGCACAAGGAAAGATTGCCTTTGTAAGTAAGCTTGAGGCTTATGCTTTTGTGAAACTGAAAAAGCCGTCTGGGCTTTATTTTCCTACAGTATTCACATCTTGGAAAGATTTCAGGAAAGAAAACAAGAAAAGCAGTTACTGCAAAAACAACAATTATCTTTATCATCATATCACACCCTTGATTAATAAATATGATAAAAGATTAACTTAAATACCAACAAAAAAGGAACCAGAGAAAACTCTCTGGTTCCTTTTGGTTAGAGGCAACCCTTATTGAGGTTTGCCTGTGTAATAGTTGTTTCCGGTATAGCTTTCAAAAACTTTACGAACAATGTTTCCGCCGATTGTACCAGCTTCTCTGGAAGTCAAATCGCCATTGTAACCTTCCTTAAGATTAATTCCGGTTTCATTGGCAATTTCGTATTTCAGCTTGTCAAAGGTAGTCTTGTTTTTGCTTCTTGCCATTTTCAATACCTCCATTTTTTATACCGGTTTACTACCGGCAATTATATTATTATCTCATATAGAATTATTATTCAGGGTAATTATTCCCTAACGTTAACAGGACTGTGCCTGAACAACAGACTGATTGAGTAGATTCCTGCAATACCAACTACTGAGTATATAATCCTGCTTACAAGGTTTGTGGCACCTCCAAATAGAGCTGCAACGATGTCAAATCGGAACAGCCCCACTGACAGCCAGTTTATTGCACCGATTATAACCAGTATTAATGCGAATCTATCAAAACCTGTTCTGGCCATTTGATTCAGCTCCTTTCTGTGACATAAGTTATGCCACCGTTCTTATGTTTCCCTTGTTGAATTTATTTAATACATTTTTGTTCATTGTTGAAAATTTAACATTCCCATGTTATTATTCACTGAAAAAACTTTTTTATGAGGTTGTTTACATGAATTTATACTTTGTTTTAAGTTGTCAGGCTGATGAAAAAATAATTGAAGAATTAAAAAAATATGGCAATGTAATTCTTGTTTATCCGCATCCAAATCTCCATGAGGCTGTAAGCTGTCATGCTGACATGCAGCTTGCGAAGATTGACAACAAGGTGCTTGTATACGCAAAAGGCATTAATCAAAGAACTTTGGATGCTCTATATGATACTGGAATTGAGCTGATAGAAGGCGGCACACAACTTTTGCCAAAATATCCGGGAAATATTGCATATAACGTGCTGAAAGTGGGAAGAAATATATATCATAATACAAAATATACCGATTGTATTGTGAGAAAAGTTTTTACTGACAAAGGATATGATTTTGTTAATGTTCGGCAGGGTTATGCAGGTTGTTCCTCAATATATGTAAAAAACTTCATTCTGACTACCGACAAAGGCATAGAGAAAAAAGCAAAAGAGATGGGAGACCGGTGCTTTTGGTTTAACGGAGACGATATAATTCTAAAGGGATATGACCATGGATTTATTGGCGGTTGCAGCGGATTCATTGAAGATTTGGGTCTTTTGCTTACCGGAAGTCTTGAATACCACAAGGAAGGTCGTCTGGTGAAGGAATTTTTGCTCGAACAAGGTGTCAATATCTTGGAACTTAAAAATGATTTACTTGAGGATATCGGAGGAATACAAATATACAAGTTGTAGCATGCACGAGAACAACCTGTATGAGCATATAATGAGAACAGGAAGTCAGGGAGGTTTGATTATGTATCCTTTCAGGATTACATCTGTCAGCAACAGGGAGGAACTGGTTCGTTTTTTAATGAAAAAACTGCCTGGTGCCCGGTATGACGAGCCTTTTGTAAAATGCAGGATTGGAATCAACCAGATTTCCAAGGTCTTGGCCGAGTATATTTGGGATTATGTATTGATAAGGAAAATAAAATACTATTTGATAAAGTCAAAGATATTTGAGAAGGAAGACAGATACGTTGTATTCGAAAGGATAATAGATGTTGCATCCTGCATAAGAGTTCAGCCGGATTTGGTTGAACACAGCCTGAGTGAATATTTGAGAATGCACAGAACCATAGCAGTTGACGGATTTGCAAATTTCAGATTGAGAGAACTTATAAACAGAGTAAAGGCTTTGTCAGATATTTGCATAAGCGAATATATTGCTCAAAAGGAATATGAGGAATATATTGAACTTCTGAAGAATTTTGTCAAACAACAAAAATCCGAATACAAGGAAGTGCATATTGTTACTGGGGAAGATGGTCAGCATAGAATATACAATGATGAAGGTATGGATATTACATTCAAATGCCTTGAGGGTTTTGTGGACAGCAAAATGGCCATAAATGCAAGCCTTGATGATCTGATGGTTACAACATTAATTGCTGTTGCACCCAATAGAATTATTATTCACAATGAAAACAAGAGCAGAAATCCGGAACTTGTGGAAACCATCAAGGGTGTTTTTGCAGGAAGGATAATAATATCAAACAACTAATTGGCCTTGCTTTTTGGTTTGACGACAAGACTTTTTGCAATAAGGACTATGGCATCTATATTCAAGGACGTTATTCTTTCAATTTCCTCAATAATTCTTGCTTTCAGTTTTTTAAACAACTCTGGTATATTGTATCCGTAGTACAATACAAACTCAATATTCAGGCTGATTCCTGATTCGCTTGTTTCAGCCCTGAATCTTCCGAGTTTTGCAACGCCTTCTTCTTTCAGCGCAATATGTTCAACCAGTTGATACATAGTGTAGTCGGATATGGTGAATTTGCCTAGGTAGCTGAATGTAGGTCTAACCACGGACTTTTCGCCCAAGGATTCATAATCGCCTATACCTTTTCTTCTTAATATGTTCAAAGGATCCAGCAAGAAACCCGAAAAGTCTTTTTTCAATTCAAGGGTGGGGACGGGTATTACATGTTTTCCTTCAGTTTTTCTTGTATTTAACGCCTGCTGTATTTCAAACTTGCTGGATATTTCTTCAATGTATATTGTTTTATCAATCTTGTTTAGACCAAGCCTTTCAGCAATTCTTTTTACCATGTTGTCGGAAGTACCAAGAATCAGAACACTTTTTGCATTGCGCAGCTTTAACTGCAGGGCAACTTCAAAAGCGTGATCATCGCTTGTAAAAACGGCAGTCTTGATGGAGCCAATGCGGGTCTTTTCCCTCTTGGCGGATTTGCCGGCAATAATCTCATTGCCTTTTATTAAAAGGCCATCATCAATGATATATTCAATATTTCTTTCTTTTGCTACCCACAATGCTCTGTGGCTTTTTCCGGTACCACTTGCCCCTACAAGCGCATATACCTCCAAATCACTACACCTCTTAATCCAATTCTTTCAATCCCGATACTTTCTTAATACCTCTTATCAATGCATCTTTGGAAGTTCCCCAAGGCTTGTCGTTGTTTCGGTAGTCGAACTTTTGAGTAAACCAGGAAACTTCTTTTTCAAGTCTTTCAAGATTGTTAATCTGCATCGAGAACAAATTCTTGAAAAATTCGTCCTGTTGGGATGAACTCAAGTGTTTTTTTGCGCCTTCAATCAGCAGCTTCAGATGGGGCATGCAAAAGCCAAGTCCATCATTGAATTTTTCTCTGAACTCTTTCTCTCTGACATAGAGATGGGATATTACCTCAATATATCTGCTCATTGTATATGACAACTTGCTGCATATGCAGCATTCTTCAAGATGCTCTGAAATGTATTTGTATACTTCATCAACATTGCTGGAGGTTTTTTTGCCCCTGCCGAAAAGACCCTTTTTTTCACCCTGGGACTTGCTTTCGACCCTCATTAGTTTGGACAATTTTTTGTTTTGCTCAAGAAGATAAGTGTCAAGAATGAGACCAAGCCCCAAGCGGTTGGCTTGTGTGTTGTACATCATACCATAATGCCTTGCACAGAAACCAGTCTCGTTTGTTTCAATTCGGTTGTCCGGCTCCATTAAAGAAGGTCCCAGGTAGTAGTCAACGGTTTCTTTTTCAAATCGGGATTCCAATTCACACAAGGGACATTCGCATTTTTCAGCAAAAACTTCGTTTACAGGGATTGTATAAATAGTTTCTTTCATGAGTCTTTTGGTACCTCCAATATAAATGTGGTCAACAACTATTCTAGCACAGAATCGAGTGATTGACAATGCAGTTATGTTGGCGTACAATTGATGCTTGATACAGTTGAAAGAGTGAAGGGCATGTACAAAGTTGAGGAAACGAAAAAGGGAATAAAAGTATTTGGTGTAAAAGACTTAAACCCCAAACACTTATTCGAATGCGGACAATGTTTCAGGTGGAATTTGAACTCCAGAGGACACTATATTGGTGTGGCAGGTGGCAGATACGCAGAGATTGTTTATTCTGATGGGGTTCTTGAGATTATTGGTACCACAAAAGAAGATTTTTATACTTTTTGGTTTGATTATTTCGATCTTGGCAGAGATTATTCGAGAATAAAAGAGGAACTATCTGAAAAAGACGAGTATATGAGGCAGGCAGTACAATTTGGCAGTGGAATCAGGATACTGCGTCAGGAACCTTTTGAAACCCTCATATCTTTTATAATCTCTGCAAACAACAACATACCGAGAATAAAGAAGTGTATTGAAAACCTTTGCAGAAACTATGGAGACAGGATACAAGATGATGTGTATGCATTTCCCAAGCCGCAAAATCTTGCAAATGTCTGTGAGAATGAATTGTCTGATTGTATTAAAGCCGGATACAGGTGCAATTATATAGTGGAAGCATCACGCTTGTTTATCGAACAACCTTTTTCCAAAGAAAAATTTCAAGAAACTGACATTGAAAAGGCAAGAAGGTTTATGAGAGAATATAAAGGTGTTGGACCAAAAGTTGCAGACTGCATACTGCTATTCACAGGATCTTTTTACAATGCTTTTCCTGTGGATGTATGGGTGGGAAAGGTTATGACAAATCTGTATAAAGTTTCCACGCAAAAGGAAATTGATGGGTTTGTGCAGGAATACTTTGGCGCTCTTGCAGGATTTGCGCAGCAGTATTTGTTCTACGCAATCCGCGAAGGATTTTTGACAGTCCAGACAACCTGATTTTACATGTTGCGTTTTGCGGAAAATATGATATAATACTAATGAAAAACCAAATGACTTATCCTGAAATGTTCGACGAGGAACCTTAGTTTTGAACCTACATGACATAAACGGGAATCCGATTTTGGGATATGGATGTCAGGCCTCAGGCACTTGGTGTCATTCGCAAGAATCAGAGGAAGGCAGAAGTATACCATAGGATACCCACCTAGCGAGGCTAGGTGTCAAAATAAGGTGGCGGCATTTTGGGATATTTTCTTCTGTTTATGTCTTGCCGGATGAAAACATATTTGTTTCATCCGGTTTATTCTTTACTTTACATGCACCTTGATGTATAATTGTATTCACAATTATAATAATAGGAGGATTTTTGTGGGATTATTAAAAGATGCAAAGTCAATATACAAAAGGGATCCTGCTGCTAGAAGCACTTTGGAAGTAATCCTTCTATATCCAGGTTTCAAAGCTCTTTTTTATCATAGATTTTCATCGTTCTTCTATAGACACAAGATGTATTTTATTGCAAGATACTTCTCAGAAAGAGCAAGAAGAAAGACTGGTATTGAAATACATCCTGGCGCAAAAATAGGCGAAGGATTGTTTATTGACCATGGTAATGGCGTGGTCATAGGAGAGACAGCAGAAATAGGGAACAACTGTACGATATATCATCAGGTAACTTTGGGTGGAACTGGTACGCAAAAACATAAAAAAAGGCACCCAACTGTTGGCGACAATGTACTTATAGGTGCAGGAGCAAAAATACTGGGTCCTGTAAAGATTGGGAACAACTCCCTGATTGGTGCAGGCTCCGTTGTTCTAAATGATATTCCTGACAATTGCACAGTAACAGGAATGAAAGCGAGGATAGTGAAGATGGATGGACAGAGGGTAGCTCCCTCAGAAACTCTTGAACATACAAAAGTTCCTGATCCGATTAATCAGGAGTTGATGAAGGTAATGGAAGCAATCAAGGAAAGAGAGAAAAAACTTCAGGCATTGATTGAGGAACTTAATCACAAGATTAATGAGCTTGAATGTGTAAAAAAGAAATATGAACAGAAAATGGAGATAGATAAAAATGAAGATATACAACACACTGAGTAGACAAAAAGAAGAATTCAAACCTTTGGAAGGCAACGAAGTAAGAATTTATTCCTGCGGTCCTACCGTGTACAATTATGCCCATATCGGAAACTTAAGAACATATATCTTCATGGATACGCTTAGAAGGGTGTTGAAGTTGAATGGGTATAAGCTGAAGCATGTAATGAATATTACGGATGTAGGCCATCTTGTGTCCGATGCGGATGAAGGCGAGGACAAAATGGCGAAGGCTGCAAAAGCACAGCAAAAAACACCAGAAGAAATTGCCGAGTATTACACTAATGTATTTTTTGAAGATATTAAAAGCTTGAATATTGAAACTCCTGAGATTGTTGTAAAAGCCACTGACCACATAATGAGTATGATTGAGTTTGTCGTATCCTTGGTGGAAAAGGGTTATGCTTATGAAACCAGTGATGGAATATACTTTGATATTGAGAAATTTCCTGAGTATGGCAAGCTTTCTAAAATAAATCTTGAGGACCAGCTGGCAGGAGCAAGGGTTTCCGTAAACGACGAGAAGAGACACCCGGCTGATTTTGCATTGTGGAAAAAGGCTCCAAAAGAGCACATTATGCAGTGGAACAGTCCTTGGGGAATGGGTTATCCGGGATGGCATATCGAATGCTCTGCCATGGCAAGAGATTATCTTGGTGAAGAGTTTGACATCCATACTGGCGGAGTTGACCACATACCCATACATCACGAGAATGAGATTGCCCAGTCTGAAGCTCTTACAGGAAAGCAGACTGTAAAATACTGGATGCATGCAGAGTTTCTTTTGGTTGACGGCGGCAAAATGTCAAAAAGTCTTGGCAACACATACACAATAAAGGACCTTAAACATAGGGGATTTGAGCCTTTGGCCTACAGATATTTCTGCTTGAACGGTCACTACAGGAACAAGCTGAACTTTACTTTTGATGCATTGACTGCAGCGTCCAAGGCTTTGGATAGGTTCTATGAGGCATTAAGCCAGCACAAGGAAGGCAAGGATAATGTATCTGATGAGTTGATTGAAGACTTTGAAAAGGAGTTTCTTGATGCAGTCAATGATGATTTGAATATCCCTCAGGCTTTGGGTGTTGTGTGGAAGGCTCTAAGAAATACCGAGAAGAGCAGGAAGATATATGATTTTGTAATCAAGACTGACAATGTATTGGGTCTTGATATGGAAAATCAGGTTGCCAAGAGGGAAGAGGCAAAAAGAAATGCAGAAAGCAAGGTCAGTGATGAGGTCCTTGAGCTTATACGCATAAGGGCGGAGGCCAAGAAAAACAAGGATTATGCCAAAGCTGATGCTATCAGGGATCAGCTGAAAGAGATGGGAATCAAGATAATTGATACTCCTGAAGGAACGAAAATTGTGGACTGATATTTATGAATGACGAAAAATTGGTAATGCTTGCACAACAGGGCAGTGACCAGCATATGGAATTATTGCTGGTAAAGTACAAAGGTCTTGTTAGAACAGTAACTAGAGCCTATTTTCTTACCGGTGCTGATGGCGAGGATTTGCTTCAGGAAGGAATGATAGGCTTATATAAGGCTATTCTGTCGTTTGCTCCTGGCAAGAATGTCAATTTCGGAAAATATGCGAAAATATGCATAAAGAGACAGGTGATAAGTGCTGTTAAATCTGCCAACAGACTTAAACACCTGCCTCTTAATTCTTATGTATCCATATACAAGGAAAATGAGGACGATTGTGAGATGGATTGTCTCACCACATCAGAATTGTCAAACCCTGAAGAGATTGCCATTAGCAAAGAATCTGCTGAAATTTTCAAAAAAAAGATAGATACGCTTCTTAGTGAGTTTGAAAAAAAAGTCCTTGTTATGTTTCTTAATGGAGATTCGTATGAAAGTATTGCAAATACGTTGAACAAGGAAACCAAGGCTATTGACAATGCTCTGCAAAGAGTAAGAAGAAAACTCAAGAATGCTTAATATGCATACCAGAGTTCCACGGTTTTTGATTCTTCATTGAATACAAGAGTTACATAGTGTTCTATACCATCAATTTCTTTATAGTATAATACGCAGAGGTCTTCGGTATCGTTCGATTCTTTATAGAATTCAACTTCAAAAATCCAATCTGATTCTACCAGTTTGCTTTTGTAGTTTTGGTAGCCTTCCATGTTTACATTCAAATAGAGGGCAGACCATTCATGTTTTTTTATGTTGGTGGTGACATCCGTACCTATAAGTTCCGAAAAGGATTGGACTTTGTATGGTCCTTCAGTAAACAAGGGAATTTCATCAGGAAACAAATCTATCATGCCAAGCTTTACTGCTTTGGATTTAAAATTCGGATTAATCTGTGACAGCAAATGTATTGTTGGGATCTTTGTATTCACACCGCAGAGATACAATGCTTCAAAGGTAATATTTACAAGCTCGCCGTTGGTTATCGTTTCTTTGTTTTCGACAGTCTGAAAATACCCAAAGCCTGCATTTTGTGCAGCTAGAAGAACTTCTTCATCGCCTTTTTCCTGCATTGATTCATAACCCAGTACATCAAGAAATACCCTGTAACAGTCTGCAGGACTTAATTCAGTGGATGTAATGTATTCCATTGTATTAAGCATGTTGGTATAAACTTCCAGGTTCTCGCTTTTGAAAAAGCGCAGCGAAAAACTTGTGTCAATTAATCCAGTATAGGGATCTCTGACAGCACCGGTCAGACCATAAGCCAGATTGTATGCAATTGCCTTTGTGGATTCTTCTTTGAGGAAGTCTGAAAGATCCTTGTCGCTCATGTCTTTGTCTATGTAAAAGATGCCAAGCTCGCTCAATAATTTGGCGGTATCGAATCCCACCGTATCCGAATAAACCGTCTGTGGAGCGAATATTACATAAATTATTGCTGCGATAAAAATTGCAATTCCTGATGTTATCTTTTGTAATTTCATTTATACCCTCCAGGATCCTTTAGTAGGCATCGGTTATATTTTAACAGCAATACAGCCATATTGCAAGACATACAATTTTCTAATACTTGACTATTTTTCTTTTTTATATATAATATAATGTAACTAAAAGAAACGGCATTTATGGAGGTACAAATGTTGAACAAAATATTGGATTGACATTAGGTGTTTTTATCCACTGAAGATTTAGGAATTTTGCATTTGATGCTTAGATGAAAGTGCAAACAGTCGAATCACAAACGGAGGATGAATGT
>JAAYLF010000319.1 GCA_012522035.1 Clostridiaceae bacterium | reverse complement strand
TTATATCATAATTGTCAACTATTGTCAACATAAAAATGTAAATTATTTGACATAAAAAAAGCGCCAAATTGGCGTTATTTAGGGCATTTATGCAATTTAAATTGAAAGATTAACTGTTAAACTAGGGATATTGAAGAAAGGTTCCTGAAACGGTATAACTGACGTCAAAATTATCATTGACTTTATTTGCTATAATGTGTATAATACTAGTTGCATAGTTGCTATATCAACAGTAACGAAAGAGTGGGAGGTCCCACTCTTTCATTTTAAATTTTAAAGTAGGTGCATGAGATGTCAAAAATTGCAGAATCGGTTAAGAATTTGGTTGAACCTGAAATCGAAAAAATGAACATAGATTTGATTGATGTGGAATATGTAAAGGAAGGTTCTAGAAAATACCTGAGGGTATATATCGACAAGAAGGGCGGAGTGACAATTGACGACTGCGAAATGGTCGCAAAGGCATTAGGTCCCATGATCGATGAGCTTGACCCAATACAGGAGTCCTATGTGTTCGAAGTATCCTCACCTGGGATTGACAGGCCGCTGAAGACGGAAAAGGACTTCAAGCGGTATGAAGGTAGTTTGGTTGAGGTCAGGCTGTACACTCAGGTGGAAGGTAGAAAGACTTACGAAGGTTATCTTGACGGACTTTATGGAGATGTGTTGAAGATCACTGATGATAAGTCAAACGTGTTGGAGTTTGACATGAAAAATGTTTCGAAAGTAAAAAGAGCAATTAAATTTGATTGAGTTGAAGGGAGTAAAGTAAATGAGTGCTGAATTGCTGTATGCGTTGAATGAACTTGAAAAAGACAAAGGAATTGACAAGGAGATAATTATTAGAGCAATAGAGGATGCTTTAAATACCTCTATTAGCAGAGCATCAGAGCCTGGCATGCCCAAGGGAAGGAATACAAGAGTTGAGTTCAACCGTGAAACAGGCGAAATCAAGTGCTATGAGAGAAAGGTTGTTGTAGAAGAGGTTACTGATCCTGCAACTGAACTTTCCCTTGAGGAAGCAAGAAAGATGGATCCGGAATTTGAAGTTGACGATGTGGCTGAGTTTGAGATTACAACCAGGAACTTTGGAAGGCTAGCTGCTCAGAAAGCAAAGCAAATCATCATACAGAAAATTCGTGAGGAAGAGAGAAACCAGCTGTATGAGTTGTACAAGACTAAAGAGAAGGATATTATCAGCGGTACAGTGCAGAGAATTGAGAGGAATTCAAGAGGGGAAAAAACCATATACGTGGAACTTGGCAAAATAGAGGCAAAGCTTTTGCACTCCGAACAGGTGGAGGGGGAGAACTACCACATGCACGAGAGGATAAAGGCTTATGTTCTTGAAGTAAAGAAGACCAACAAGGATCCTGTGATACTGATTTCCAGGACTCATCCTGGCCTTGTTAAACGTTTGTTTGAGCTGGAGGTGCCCGAGATTCAGGAAGGCATTGTTGAAATCAAGAATATTGCCAGGGAACCAGGATCAAGAACCAAGATATCCGTACATTCCCATGATGAGAATGTGGAGCCAATTGGTGCATGTGTTGGACAGAAAGGTACAAGAGTCCAGGTAATTTGTGACGAGCTGAAGGGTGAAAGAATAGACATTATTAAATGGAGTGCAATACCTGAAGAGCTGATTGCAAACAGTCTGAGTCCTGCAAAAGTAATCAAGGTTTTTGCCGACGAGAGTGAAAAAACCGCAACAGTTATAGTGCCGGACAATCAGCTGTCCTTGGCAATTGGCAAGGAAGGCCAGAATGTGAGACTTGCTGCAAAACTGACAGGATGGAAAATTGACATAAAGAGTGAGTCTCAGATAAGGGCTACAATTGAAGAGGAGCTCTTTGCCGGTTCACCCAGCGATGATGAATACATTGACTATAGTTCGGATAATGAAGGAGCACAGGTGATAACCCTTTCAGATGACGATGAGAATGTCGAGATGAGCGGCGGGGAGACGGATATGGAGTAAATAACTTTTCGCATTATTACTTTAATCAGGATAGGGGTGCTTGGAGAAAATGAAAATGAAAAAAGTGCCGATGCGGAAGTGCATCGGTTGTAATGAGTCAAAACCAAAAAGAGAGTTGTATAGGATTGTTAGGGACAAGGAAGGCAACATACACTTTGATCCTACGGGACGAAAGAATGGGCGAGGTGCTTACACCTGCCCGAATCTTGATTGCGTTGAGATGATGCGAAAGGCTCGCAAGTTGGAAAAGGAATTTAAGGTGAGTATAGAGAAGGAAGTTTATGATAGGCTTGTGGAAGAGATTAAGGAATATATTGAAAAACACGGAGGTGGAGCTATTGGACAATAACAAGATCAAGGTCTGCGATTTGGCAAAGCAGATGAAAACGACAAGTGCAAGGATAATGGAGAAGCTAAGCGAGATAGATATTTATCCAAAGAGCCATATGAGCTATTTGGAAGGTGAAGAGCTCCAAAGATTTTATGATCATGTGGGGTATCAGCCGGATGCTACCAAATCAACTCAAAAGGAATCTGAGGAAAGCAAGGATGGAAAAAGGATGATTACCCAGGTTTCTCCAAGTTCCTCTACAAAAGGTGTGATTTTGAGGCGAATAATTGTTGATTCGGATTCAGATACAGCAAGGGATAATAGCACCACGTCCCACGACAACGAAAAGCGCGGCAAGCGAAAGGGTGGAAAAAGAACCAGAAACGTGGCCGCATCCGATTTGAGGCAAGGTTTTGAAGTTAGAGGCAAGGACGACTTGGAATATTTGCTTCAGGAAACTGATGCAAAGAAGGAGGAGGCTGCACAGAATGAAGAGAAACAGGCAGAACCTTCAAATGCCAGTCAAACAGCTGCTGTCTCTGAGGCTCCCAAGGTTAAGCGGATAAGCAAGAATAAGAGAAAACCGCAGGATGGAAATGCAGCAGGCAAGGACAAGGAAGCAGAAAAACCGCAGGAAAAGACAGCTGCCATAAAGACTCCGGAAGTGGAAGAGATAGATGTAGTTGTAGCAAAACCTGCAGCTGAAAAGAAGGAAGAAAAGATAGTAGAGAAGCAGGAAGAGAAGAAGGAAGAAAAGAAGATAGAAACCAAGGAAGTCAAGGCTGAGCCTGTCGAAAAAGTAGTTAAAAAAGAAGAGAAAGCACCAGTTGCGGAAAAAACTGAAGTTATAATTATTCAGGAGAAGGAAGAGAAGAAAACTCCAGAACCTGCACCTGAAGTGGAAAAGGCTGCCCAAAAGGAAGAAAAGCCTGAGAAACCTGTTGAAAAGAAGCAAAAGGCAGAGCGCAAACCCGAGCCTAAGGTTGAAAAAAAGGTTGAAGCCAAAAAGGAAATCGTTGTTGATGCTCCACCAGTTGTCAAGCCTGAAAGCAAAAAGACCAAGGCTGGCAAAATTGTGGACAGCCAGACAAGAAAAGAGATCAAGAAGACGCAGCCCAAAGGACACAAGGAGAAATTCAGGGGTGCTGATGATTTCGATGAGGTTGAAACCTTCAGAGGAGGCAGAAAGAAGAAGTCAAAGAACAAGAAAGCGGCAAATCAGGAACAGAAACAGCAGCAAGTTATTGCACAGCTTACAGAAGTAAAGCTTCCTGAATTTATGACTGTAAAAGATTTTGCTGCCGCTATAAAGAAGACCGGAGCGGAAGTTATTAAAAAACTGATGCTTATGGGTGTAATGGCAAATCTGAACCAGGAAATAGATTTTGATACAGCTGCAATTGTTGCTTCTGAATTCGGTATTAATGCTATCAAGGAAGTTACAGTTACTGCGGAAGACATCCTGTTTGATGATACCGAGGACGAAGAGGGCTTGGAGCCGCGTCCACCAGTGGTTGTTGTCATGGGTCATGTCGACCATGGAAAGACCTCCCTTTTGGATGCAATCCGAAAGACCAGCGTTACGGACAAGGAAGCTGGTGGTATCACACAGCACATTGGTGCGTACATGGTAAAGGTAAAGGGAAGACATATAACTTTCCTGGATACACCAGGCCACGAGGCTTTCACCTCCATGAGAGCAAGAGGAGCCCAGGTGACCGACGTTGCCATTTTGGTTGTTGCTGCGGATGATGGCGTGATGCCCCAGACTGTTGAGGCCATAAACCATGCCAAGGCAGCTAATGTGCAAATGGTGGTGGCAGTCAACAAAATTGACAAGGTAGGAGCGGATCCGGAAAGGATCAAGCAGCAGCTTACCGAGTATGGTGTCATTTCCGATGAATGGGGAGGAGATGTTCCATTTGTAAATGTTTCTGCAAAACTTGGTCAGAATATAGATGAGCTTCTTGAGACAGTGCTTCTGACCGCCGATTTGATGGAACTCAAGGCAAACCCCAATGCACAGCCCAAAGGTACTGTTATAGAAGCGAAACTTGACAAAAACAGAGGACCTGTTGCGACCCTTTTGGTGCAGAGAGGTACTTTGAAACCAGGAGATTCCATTATTGCAGGAACCACTTTTGGAAGAATAAGAACAATGACGGACGAAAAAGGCCAGCCTCTCAAAAAGGCGGGACCGTCAACACCGGTTGAAATTACAGGTCTTCCTGAAGTTCCTGAAGCAGGTGAGCTCTTCTATGCGGTAAAGGACGAGCAGCTGGCAAAACAGTATGCCGAGAAACGCAAGAGCGAACTCAGGGAGAAGCAGCTTAGACAAAGCTCCAGAGTTTCACTGGATGCTCTGTACGAACAGATTCAGACCGGTGAGATTAAGGATCTTAATGTAATTGTCAAGGCGGACGTACAGGGAAGTGTTGAAGCTATCAAACAATCCTTGGAGAAGCTCAGCAACGATGAGGTAAGAATAAACATAATCCACGGCGCTGTTGGTGCTGTCAATGACTCTGACGTCAATTTGGCGGAAGTATCAAATGCCATAATTATAGGCTTCAACGTAAGGCCGGCTCCAAATGTAGCTGACCACGCTGAATCCGTTGGTGTTGACATCCGCCTTTACAGGGTTATATACGATGCTATTGAGGATATAGAGACTGCAATGAAGGGTATGCTTGATCCTGAGTACAAGGAAGTTGTACAGGGCATGGTGGAAGTAAGGCAAATCTTCAAGGTGTCTGGTATTGGCACCATTGCAGGCGGTTATGTAATCCAGGGCAAGATTACAAGGAACTCAAGTGTCAGGATTGTAAGGGAAGGCATAGTAATTCACGAAGGCTCTCTTGCATCACTGAAGAGATTCAAGGATGACGTTAGAGAAGTTGTCCAAGGATATGAATGCGGTCTGTCAATAGAGAAGTATAATGATATAAAAGTTGGCGATATTATAGAAAGCTTCGTAATGGAAGAGATAAAGAGGAACTAGTATGGACGGTAGAATTGTTAGGATTGCAAATGAAATGAAGAAGGTCATTTCCGATATTCTTATGTATGAACTCAAGGATCCGAGAATACCTCAAATGACCTCTGTGACGAAAGTGGATCTTACAAAAGATCTGAAGTATGCAAAGGTTTATGTAAGCGTATACGGCAGCGAAGCTGAAAAGGCTTCCTGCATGCTTGCATTGAAAAAAAGCGCTGGATATATCAGGCGAGAGATTGGAAAGCGCATGATTATACGTATTCTTCCAGAGCTTAATTTCAAGCTGGACGAGTCTATAGAGTATGGCGCATATATCTCCGAACTCATAAACAAGGTTGTTCCCAGGGAAGAGAGTGATGACGGAGGCAGCGATGAATAGCTGGTCCAAAGCTGTTGAAGTTCTAAACAAGGCCCGAAGCGTAGCCATTTTTCCGCACTACGATGCGGATGGCGATGCTTTGGGTTCAGCTTTTGCATTGGCAATCGAGCTGAAAAGGCTGGGTAAGGATACTTGCGTGTTTTTGGATGAGGAGATTCAGAAAAAACTATCCTTCATTTCCTCTGAAGCAATTGAAACAGTAGTGTTTCAAGAAGGCATGGAAACACGCATGTTTGATCTTGCTGTGGCTGTTGATAGTGGAGATATAAAGAGGCTCGGTAAAAGAGCGGATTTGTTTAAGAGCGCTGGCGCTACAATAAAAATTGATCATCACATATCTGAAGATGATTATGCAGATTACAATTTTGTAGATACCAAGTGGGCTGCCACCTGTGCAGCCATTTGGGAACTCTTGACCGAGCTTGTTGGTGAGATATCTGATGAGGCATCCCTTAGAATTTATACAGGGATCTATACCGACACGGGAGGATTCAAGCATTCGAATACGGATGCCAAAGTGCATATAATTGCTGCAAAGATTCTGTCCAAGCTGGGAGATCTGTCTTACATAAGCAGGATTTTCCAGGAGAAATCAAAAGGCATGATAAGGCTGTATAATATTGCAGTTTCCAAGATGGAATTCTTTTTTAATGAAAGGGTCGCTTATGTGAACCTTACAATAGAGGATTTTGAAAAGGCTGGAGCCATCATGGAAGACAGTGAGGGTCTTGCCACGTATTTAAGAGAGATAGAGGGCGTGGATACCTCTGTGTTCATAAGGCCAGGGGACAAGAAAGATGAATTAAAGGCCAGTCTTAGATCGAACGAGATAGTTGATGTTTCGCAGATTGCCGCTTCTTTTAATGGAGGAGGGCATAAAAGAGCTGCTGGTTTCACATATTACGGAGACGAACAATCAATGAAGAAAACACTTTTGGAAAGGTTGGGAAGAGCTCTTAATGATACTTAATGTCTACAAGCCAAAGGGAATATCGTCCTTCCAATGTGTGAGTGAGATAAGAAGAAGAACAAAGGCAAAAAAAGCAGGACATGCAGGCACATTGGACCCAAATGCGGAAGGTGTTCTTCCAGTCATGCTGGACAAGTCCACCAGGGTAAACGAGTTTTTTATGGATTTTGACAAAGGATATGAATGTGAAATTCTGTTTGGCAAGGAGACGGATACCTGTGATATATGGGGCGAGACAATCAGGGAAGAGGAGTACTCTCATATAACCAGGGAGGCGCTTTTGGAGATTTTAAAAAACTTTCATGGCAGGCAGAAACAGATTCCTCCGGCATACTCTGCCATAAAAGTTGATGGGGTTCCTATGTACAAGCTGGCAAGAAAGGGCAAGGCTGTTGAGCCAAAAGCAAGGGATATTGAAATATATTCAATAGAGCTCCTGTCCTTTGAGGGAAATACTGCAAGAATCCACGTGAGTTGCTCAAAAGGAACCTACATAAGGTCCTTGTGCAGGGACATTGGAGGTGCCTTAAACAGCGCTGCATGCATGTATTCTCTGGTTCGTACGCACTATGGCATGTTTGATTGCAAAGATGCCGTCATGCTTGAAGACATAGATGAGAATTACATGGAGTATGCCTACCCTGTAGATTTGGTGCTCCAACATTTTCCTTCCGTTGAGATAAACGACAAGCAGAAAACGGATTATATAAATGGCAGAAGTGTATTGATTAACGAAGTTTTTGAAGAAGAGGGCATAAGGGTTTACCACAAGGGCGAACTTCTTGCTCTTGCAAGAAACGAAAAAACGAAAGACGGAAAGACTGTATTAAAGCCATGGAAATATTTTGGTGAATAGGGGAAGCATAATGGAAGTATTGTACAGATTATCAAATACAAGAATCCCTGAAAATTCATACGGACTGGGACTGGGAAATTTTGACGGGATACATTTGGGTCATGCAAGAATAATTGATGTGCTAAAGGAAGAGTGTGAGAAACTTGGAATCCCGTCCGTTGTTTATACCTTCAGAAGGCATCCTGAAAACATTCTTAGAAAGGACAAAACCCCTATCATTCTCTCGAACGAGCAAAAAGCATCCATACTTGAAAAAAAGAATATTGATATTCTATACTTCGAAGAGTTTACTGAAGAATTTTCAAAAATAAAGCCGTATGATTTTGTAAAGAATATTCTGGTTGGAGAATTCAATGCAAAACTGGTGGTTGTTGGCTATGACTATACTTTTGGAATAAAAGGAATGGGAAAAGCAAATGATTTAATTGAACTCGGAAAGAAGTTCAATTTTAAAACCGTAATAGTGCCGCCTGTGGAAGTGGATGGTATTGCAGTTTCCAGTACTTTTCTAAGAAAACTTGTTTCTTCAGGAGACATGGAAAGGTATACAAGAATGACAAACAGGCAGTACTCAATTCCCGGAGAAGTTACGGTTGGCAGAAAAGTTGGTTCGAAGATTGGTTTTCCCACTGCCAACATATTGCCTAGAGAAGGATACGCTCTGCCATGCGCAGGTGTATATGCAACTAAGACAAAACTTGATGGTGATTTGTATGAAAGTATTACGAATATTGGGACCAATCCAACCTTTGGCTGCAAGCATACCACCATTGAGACGCATATTTTTGATTATGAAGATAAACTATATGGTAAGAACATCGAAGTCTTTTTTTACAAAAAACTGCGGGATGAAATGGTTTTTGACAGCGTGGACGATCTTAAAAAAAAGATTGCAGCAGATATAGATGATGCAAAGCAATATTTCAAAATGACAAGCAGAAGGAATGGTGTTAATGGAGAAAATAGCTGAGATAAACGGTATAGACATATATTACATTCGTTCATCGAAATTCAAGACAGGCAGCATAAATATAACTTTTTGTGACAATCTGAGCAAGGATAGAGCATACAAAAACGCCCTTATACCATCAATTCTTGCAAGAGGCTGCAAAACCCACCCAACTCAAAGGGACATTTCAGCAAAACTCATGTCTCTTTATGGTGCGGGTTTTTCCACTAATGTGGAGAAAAAAGGAGAGATACAGCTTATTCAGTTCGTTGCTGATTTTGTTGAGGAAGTGTATGCAAAGAATTATAAAAGTCTGGTAAGGGAATTGGTTGAACTATTGTTCAACATCATCTGCAATCCTGTTACTGAGAACAACGGATTCAAGAAGGAATATTTCCAGCAGGAGAGAGTGAACAATAACAATATTATCAGGTCTTTGATTAACAACAAGCAGAATTACGCCATTGTCCGCTGTCAGGAACTTATGTGTCAGGATGAACCTTTTGGCATAAATGAACTGGGTGCTGTGGAGGATGGAGATGCCCTTACAGAATCAGAACTGTATAAATACTACAGGGAATACTTTTTAAAGAGACTGCCTGTCAAGATATTTTTCTGCGGAAGGAACAAGCCTGATGATTTGATGGAGGTGCTTGATTCCTTCAAGGACGAATTTGCAGGAGAAAAGATCAAGCTGAATCTTGGCTACAGGGAGTTTGAAGCGATAGAAAGACGCGATGCAGTTGAAAAGATGGATGTGACTCAAGGCAAGCTCACCATTGGCTTTAGGACCAATGTGGATCCTGACAGTGATGATTTCTATGCACTATGTGTAGCCAATGGTATATTTGGCGCCGGTGTTCATTCCAAGCTGTTTCAGAATGTAAGGGAGAAAAACAGTCTTGCATATTACGCAGCTTCAAGAATAGAAAGATACAAAGGGCTGATGGTGGCCTACAGTGGAATTGAGATATCAAACAAGGAAAAGGCTGAAGAGCTTATACTAAAGCAGCTGCAGGAAGTCAGGGATGGTAATGTAACCGAAAACGAATACGAGTCCACCATCAGGATGTTCAAAAATGCTTTCAACTCATTCAAGGACACCCAGTTTGCCATTATGGACTTTTTCATAGGGCAAACCTTCCTGAATACGGAGATTTTGCACCTTGACGATTTTATCGAAAAGATAAGCAGTGTGACTGTGGAGGATGCTGTAAGGTGTGCACAGAAAATACAGCTTGATACGGTGTACTTTTTGACATCCAACAATATGGAGGGTATTGAATCATGAATTTTAAGACAAGAGTAGAGTTTGACGAAAAACTTATTGAGTATGATCATGAGTCGGGTTTGCGTGTACAAATCATACCAAAGCCCGGATTTTATAAAAAGTTTGCTATATTTGCAGTAAAATTTGGTTCTGTAGATTCGGAATTTGTTGCTCCTTTGGATAATCATGTCACCAAAGTGCCCGATGGTGTTGCACATTTTCTGGAGCACAAGCTGTTTGAGCAGGAAGATGGAAACATGCTGGACAGGTTTGTGTCTCTTGGTGCGAGCCCCAATGCGGCAACCAGTTTTGACTGGACCTATTATTACTTCACGTGCACAGACAGGTTTGAAGAGTGTTTTGGCAATCTTCTTCACTTTGTATTGAACCCATATATTACGGAAGAAAGTGTTGAGAAGGAAAAGGGAATCATATCCCAGGAAATAAACATGTATCTGGATGCTCCGGACTTTATGGTGTCCATGGAACTCTTGAGGCTGATGTATCACAACAACCCAATAAGGAATGACATAGCGGGTTCTGTTGAAAGCATTTCCCAAATTACTGCAGACATACTTTTAAAATGCCATGAAACCTTCTATCATCCTTCCAATATGGTGGTAACAGTAGTTGGAGATGTGGATCCGAAAGAGATTCAAGACATTGTAGACAGACATATTCCCAAAACAGGCAGGGAAGGAACAATAAAGAGGATATATGAGGACGAACCTCTGTCACTAAAGGGTACTGAAAGCATGTTGACCATGGACGTGTCATTGCCGCTGTTCAATATAGGTTTCAAGGATGATCCTGGAAAGCTTGCTGGTCCCGACAGGGTTAGAAGAGAGATTGCCGGCAGCATTCTAAAGGAAATGATGTTTGGCAAAGTGTCTACTTTTTACGAGACTTTATACAATGAAGGCGTTTTAAGCAATGACTTTTATGCAGATTATGAGACGGGAGCAAACTATGCTCTTTTCAGCCTTGGTGGAGAGTCCAAAAATCCTAAGAGGGTGACGGAATACCTAATGCAGTATATTGAAGATATCAGGAAAAACGGGTTTGACAAAGAGTATTTTGAAATGGTCAAAAACGCGCTATCCGGTCGTGTTTTGCGCAGGTTCAATTCACCCGAATCTTTGGGCAGGATGTTTGCATCATCGTATCTTATGGGCATTGATGCATTTGACTATTTTACCGCATATGGTACAATAAATATTGATGAGAGTTACCATATCTTTGAGGAAGTATTCCTGAAACCTATGGCTGTCTCCATTGTAAAACCTAAATGATTCAGGAGGTTTCGTGTGGATAACATAATTGAATTTCCCAAACTAGGTTTAGAGTTCCACATTAATGATGTTGCATTTGATGCAATTGGCAATTTTGAGATAAAGTGGTACGGAATCATCATATGTTTTGGTTTCCTGTTAAGCATTATTCTTGCAATGAGGGTTTGCGAGAACTTTGACATCTCAAAGGATGACTTGCTTGATTATCTCTTGTTTGCAATGCCTGCGGCCATTGTTGGAGCCAGGTTGTTCTATGTGATTTTTGCATTTGATGAATACAAGGACAATCCAAAAGACATATTCAACATAAGGCAGGGCGGCCTTGCCATTTACGGCGGCGTCATATTTGCGGTGATAACCGTGTTTATTGTTTCCAAGGTAAAGAAAAAGTCGGTGCTGAACGTGCTTGACTTTGCCGCACCATACATCATGCTTGGACAGGCAATAGGCCGCTGGGGCAACTTTACCAACCAGGAGGCTTTTGGTGGAGCTACAAATCTTCCTTGGGGCATGACAGGAAATCTGATACGCGAAAGGCTTGAATTCTACGGACTGTCGAAGCAGCAGCTGGTACATCCGACCTTTCTGTATGAATCTTTGATTTGCTTTATTGGATTTGCATTCATGATGATTTACAGAAAGAAATGGCAGAAGGAAAAGGGAGAAGTCCTCTGTCTGTATATGATTATATATGGAATTGCAAGAGCGATTATCGAGTCCTTGAGGGTTGACAGCCTGATGCTTGGCAATATAAGGGTATCAAGACTTATCTCAATAGTTATATTCGTTCTAGGCATCGCCCTTTTGATTGATATTAGAAGAAGGCACAAGCAGAAGATGCTTGAGACTTCAGAGGAAGAGAGTTCATTAAGGAAAATAGTCGAGGTAATTGAAGCATCCGATGATGAAGAGACCATGCAGGAGGCCGAGGCTCTTGAAGCTGCAAAACAGGCTGAACTGATGGCTTATGAACTGCAAGATGAAAACACTGAACGGGAATAGCTTAAGGTGAGATAATTGAGGTTTAGCGGGATTGAACGCAGTCAGAGAATAGACTACTTCAGGAAGTTCGACTATTTGTTGATGGGTGTCGTACTTGTAATTACAGCAATAGGTTTGGTATTCCTACATAGCGCCATGTATGACATGTATGAGGACAATGGTGCAAGCGCAATGACGGTACAGGTTGCCGGTGTGATACTTGGCATAATCGTTGCGCTCTTTTTCTGTTTTTTTGACTATACAATTTTCAGAAACATATGCTTTCCGTTTTATGTTTTCAATCTGTTTGTCATGCTTCTTGTTTTCACACCTCTTGGTATTGAAAACTACGGAAGCAGAAGCTGGATTGATCTTTATGTTACCACTTACCAGCCATCGGAGCTTATGTAGATTGCAATGATCATACTTATTGCAAAGTACCTGGAAAGAATAAATGAAAACGGGATGACATTGGACAGTGCAATAATCATCCTTGCCGCATTTTTTATTCCATTGGGTCTTGTTTTATTGCAGAAGGACCTGGGAATGGCTCTTGTTTTCATATTCATATTCCTTGTAATGATTTTTGTAGGGAATATCAAGCTTTGGCAGATTGGAATCATTGTTGGAAGCGGCCTTGCCGCAATCCCTTTTGTGTGGAAGTTCTATCTGAACGGTGTAAAAAGAGACAGATTTTTGTCCTTCTTGAATCCTGACAAATATCAGGATTACTCATTGCAATTAAGAAGGGCAATGACAGCCATAGGCTCAGGCCAGCTTTTCGGAAAGGGATACATGCAGGGTCCTTTAAACAGGGGAAGAAAGATCCCGGTAAAAATGTCCGACATGATATTTGCAGTAATTTGTGAAGAAGGCGGCTTTATTGCGGGATTTGCAATTGTTGTACTGATGACAATAATGCTCCTTAGGATGCTGCAGATATCCAACCGGGCAAAGGATGTTTTCGGATCATGTATTGCAGCTGGCATATTTGCCATGTTTGCTTTTAACATTTTCGAGAATATTGGAATGAACATCGGCATAATGCCTATAACCGGACTGCCTCTTCCTTTTGTGAGCAAGGGCGGCAGTGCGATGGTTACAAACTTCTTTTCAATAGGGATATTGCTTAGTATATCGCTTAGGAATAAAAAAAGCATGTTTATGGACGACTGAAATTGAATAAAATGTGTACTGAAGGCCTTCCTTTCGAGTTTTTTCGATTGGAAGGCCTTCTTTTTTCAAAAAAATTAAAATTTTTTGAAAAAAGGGCTTGTTTTTTTGTTTTGGGTGGTGTATTATATGCGTGACGGGGGAATTTGTGGTGATTAGTGTCAAACAGTGGCATTGAATCACAAAAAATCCCGCCAAGTGCATCGAAAGGAGCATAGTGGTTGTTTACGGGTGCTACATTCAACACCATTGATGCAAAAGGGCGTGTTGTTATACCTCAAAAATTCCGTGACACACTTAGTGAAACAGGGTTCGTTATCACTAGGGGTATGGATGGTTGTGTGTATGTATACCCAAAGCCACGTTTTCAGGAACTTACTGAAAAGCTCATGCAGATGCAGTCCACAGGCGTGGAGACCCGTAAACTGGCAAGATTTCTGCTCGCATTCGCCGAAGAAGGTGAGTTTGATGCACAGGGAAGAATATGTGTATCTCAACCACTTCGTGAATACGCAGGACTAAAAAAAGAAATACTAACAACTGGAATACTGGATAGAATTGAAATTTGGGACAGGGAGAGATGGAATAAATACTCTGAAGAAAATCTTGAAGGTCCTGATTTCAACGAAGCAGTAATTGGATTTGATTTCTAACGAGGTGGTAACTATGGACTTTCAGCATACGCCCGTACTGCTCGAAGAAACCATCCGCAACCTTGACATCAAGGAAGATGGAATATATGTGGACGGTACAGTGGGTGGTGCAGGCCATAGTAAAAGAATACTTGAGTTGCTCGGCGATAAAGGATTGCTTATATGTCTGGACCAGGACGAAAAAGCAATCGAGGCTGCGGTAAAGAGACTTGAAGGTGCCAAAAACGTAATACTCTTAAAAACGAACTTTGCAAATTTAATATCTGTCTGCAATTCATTAGGAGTTTCCAAGGTGAATGGTATACTGCTTGATCTGGGAGTCTCTTCACATCAGTTTGATACTCCTGAAAGAGGATTCAGCTACAGATTCGACTCCAAGCTGGATATGAGAATGGATGTTGACTCTGATCTTACGGCATATGATGTGGTGAACGGCTATGAGGAGTCTAAGCTCAGGAGGATTATAAAGGAGTATGGGGAAGAAAGATTTGCATCTAGGATTGCTGGAAAGATTGTGGAAAGACGAGAGATAAAACCCATAGAAACAACCTTTGAGCTGGTGGAGATTATTAAAGAGGCAATTCCCAAGAAGCAGAGGATGGATGGTCATCCAGCAAAACAAACCTTCCAGGCTATAAGGATTGAGGTCAACAAAGAATTGGAAGTGCTTGAAAAAGCAATTGACGATGCAGTTGAAATACTTGCGCCATCCGGAAGACTATGCATAATTACCTTCCATTCCTTGGAGGACAGAATTGTAAAGACAAAGTTCAATTATTTTGAAAACCCTTGCACATGCCCTCCGGATTTTCCGATTTGCGTATGCGGAAGCAAGTCAAAGGGAAAGGTTGTTACTAAAAAGCCAATTGTTCCTTCCCAGGAGGAAATGGAGAGAAATCCAAGGGCAAAAAGTGCCAAGTTAAGAGTATTTCAATCAAACTAGATGAACAATGACAAAAGAAAAACTTTTAAACCCTACGAAAGAAACTTACAGCCATACAAAAGAAAACCTACAGTTTACTAAAGATAATTACAGTTTTACAAAAGAAAATTACTGATTTACCAAAGAAGAAATCTTTGATTTACAAAAGAAAAAAAGCAAATATACAAAAGACAAACAGCAAATTACAAAAGACAAACAAGCAAAATACAAAAGATAAATTTTTAAAATATTTTTACCGAAGACAAGCTTAATAAAGCGGAGGTACTTGCTATGAAAAGTGCTGGGGCAAGGAAGCTACATACCGAAGATTACGATTACAACTATGCTTATGATTACGGCTATGATATCAATTACGATTTTGAAGAAGAGTATGAAGAGAGAATAGAACAGTCGCCTGAGTTTGCCGTACTAAGAGAACTTAAGATAAAAAGAAACAATGCTAAGGTAAAGGCGAACCTTGTTGTTAAAGTCTCGATAATTCTTATTCTTGGACTGATAATTGCCTTCAGATATGCATCCATAACGGAACTGGGTTACAAGATCAATACAATGCAAAACCAGTTGGACGAAATCAAGGCGGAAAATTCAAGACTTGAAACGAATATTGCAAGGCAGATGAACCTGGCTGAAATAAGTCAGATTGCAATAAACGAGTTGGGAATGCAGAAACCTCAGAGTTATCAGATAGTGAGAATAAAGGT
>JAAYLF010000318.1 GCA_012522035.1 Clostridiaceae bacterium | reverse complement strand
CAGGAGAATCCGTTCAGATAGTACAGTCCCTGGCCAAATGGAAAAGATTTGCTCTGGGAAGATATAAGTTTAAGGAAAACGAAGGCCTTTACACTGATATGAATGCAATCAGGAGGGTTGAGTATGTTGATGAAATTCATTCCATCTATGTAGATCAGTGGGACTGGGAAATGGTCATATCCAAGGAAAGAAGGAACCTGGACACATTGAAAGAAACCGTGGACAAGATCTATCAGGTTATACTGAACACGCAAAAACACATAAAAAACAAGTTTCCCGCCCTTGAAGAAAATGAATTGCCTGATAAAATATATTATATTACCACACAGGAGTTGGAAGACAGATACCCTACTCTTACTCCAAAACAAAGGGAGTATGAGATAACCAAGGAGAAGGGTGCCGTATGCATTATGCAAATAGGCATCAAGCTTGCTTCCGGCAAACCACATGACGGAAGAGCTCCTGACTATGACGATTGGTCTATGAATTGCGATATTCTTCTGTACTACAAGCTCCTTGATATTGCCATGGAGATTTCCAGCATGGGAATCAGAGTGGATGAGCACTCCCTTGTAGCTCAGGTCAAGGCTGCAAACTGCGAACACAGACTGGAATATCCTTTTCACAAGGCAGTGCTTAATAGAGAACTTCCCTATACCATAGGCGGAGGCATAGGTCAGTCAAGGCTTTGCATGTTCTTCCTGCAGAAGATGCATATAGGGGAGGTCCAGGTGTCCGTATGGCCTGAAGAACATGAGAGAAAATTCAGGGAGAAAGGATGTTTTTTGCTTTAGCTCAATAATAATTCCAAGGAGGCGCTGTCATGAAGACACAAAGAAAAGTATTGCTCTTAATACTTGTTGCCCTTTTGTTTTTCATTGCAGGATGCAGCAAGGAAAAGCAAAACGGCACTGAAACACCAACTCCGATACCCACTGAAGCGGAAGATGCAACACCTGATTCCACACCTGCACCAACGCCCACCTCAACCGATGAGAAACCCTCAAGGATTGAGGAATGGCTGGAGAATACAAAGGATGCGGATAAAGTCATACTGACTCATGAGCAAATCAAGGAATACAACAAGAAGCTTGTTGAGAAAAGCCAGCACCTTATTGATATTCTGGATGCGGATGTTGTCATAAACGGAAGCACTGTAAGGAATTATGTTAATGGTTCCTACATCCCCGGTCTTCCAAAGTATGATAAATCAGGTGAAATAACCAACCAGGACGTGGAAGAGATTAAAAAGAACTTCAACGCAGATGCCATACCCGCCCTGGTGCAGGCAAAATACGGAATAATCGTTTACAGAGCTGATTTGAAGTCCTTGCCTACAAGACTGGGTTTCTACGATTCGCCAACGGATGAATACTACGATAGAATACAAGAAACAGAGCTGCCTGTTGGCATGCCTGTACTGGTACTGCACGAAAGCCTTGACAAGGACTTTCTATACATTCAGACCTATTTCTACAGGGGCTGGGTCAGAAGCGATGCAGTAGCAATATGTGAATCAAGTGATGCATGGCTTGAATTTGCAGACCTGAAGGAATTTATTACAATTACAGCAACTCTTCTTCCTGTAGGAGAAAAAGGTGCAAAGGCGGATATGGGCTGTACATTTCCTCTTGTTAAAGAAAACAATGATAGTTATACGATAAAGCTGCCTGAAAGAAATAACGATGGCAAACTCGTAATAACAGAGACGGAAATATCCAAGGAAGATGCGGTAAAGGGTTATCTCCCCTACACCAAAGGTAATTATATAACCCAGGCGTTAAAGTTTGTGGGCACTCCCTACGGCTGGGGCGGACTTAACGAAGGCCATGACTGCTCCGGTTTTTTGGTAAGCGTATTCCGTACCTTCGGCTTCAAATTCCCAAGGAATACAAGCCAGCAGTCAGGAGTTATTGGCGAAGAAGTCATAAACCTTGAAGGTCTTTCAAAGGATGATATTATCGAAAAAGTAAGCGAGATTGAACATCCTGCTTGTCTGTTCAAGAAAGGACATGTGATTCTTTACCTGGGTGTCCTTGATGGTGTTCCATACATTGTACACTCACCTTCTGGCGGCCAGTATGTTACAGAAGAGCCCTTGGAAAATGTAATATCAAACCTCGTAAATGCTACGATTGTTAAATAGTTTGAACCTCCTGCAAAGACAGGAGGTTCTCTAATTTGACTGGCGTTCCGGATGGGAATCGAACCCATATCAACAGAGCCGGAGTCTGTTATCTTATCCATTAGACTACCGGAACATCCATACTAGTATACTTTATTTTACCCACTATTACAAGATATCTAACTATCAGAAAAGCCCGTGCAAGCACGGGCTTTTCAATTACATAATTTCAATTTCCTTAAACTACTTTTTCTTATTGAACACAATAGCCAATGCAATGCCGGTACCTACTACAATCACGCCTCCAACCACTGCAGCTATAACTATGATGTTTAAGCCTCCATCACTGTCATCATCCGAATCTTGCGATTTTGTTGATGTAGGTTGGGGTATTGGCTTTTCTGTGGCAGACTGTTCATCAGATTGGGTTGGTGCAGGTGTGGGTTTTTCTGTAGGTTCTGGTGTTGCCTCACGCTCACTCAGCAGATTAAGGTTGTCAATATGAGCAACTTTGTTTCTGGTTGCAATTGCAAGCTGACTGCCATCAGCACTAAGCCTTGCATTGTTAATGTTGAGAATTTCCTCACCTGACGCATTTGTCACTACAGCAGTCTTGTAATACGTGTTGCTATCGTACTCATCCTCTTCGTATACTCCAGGATTTGACATTGTCACGGTTGCCAGCAACTTGTTGTTGATAAAAATTTCAACTTTGTCGCTTCCGTTATCTACGAACTTGACATTGAAGAACTTGGTTGGATCAGTGGTTTCTGGCCAGTCAAGGTCGTAGTAGGCGGTTCCAACATTTATACCATCCGGCTCATACGTCTTTATATTAATCCTAACCTTGCTGGAACCCAGAGGCATTAAATAAAGACCGCTTCCGCCAAGACCGGTGGAGCCGTTCTTTCCTCCGTTCTCCCTGTACCAGTCAGCCTCAAGATAAAACAATGTCTGCTCTACACCACCGCCATTGGCGGGATTGAATCTTGTAACGGGCAGCACACCCCTTACAAAAAATGCAACATTTATTGTCTCCTCTGTCCTTGCATCAAAGGAAAAAGTGTAAGGTCCTTCTATCAGATCCCATGTGCGTACTTCAGTATAACTGTTAAAATGCAGGAATTTATTGCTGCCTTCTTCTGCCACTCTAACATAGTGGGTTGCAGCTTTAGCGGTAAATACTTCCCACTCATAGGTAAAATCATCAATAAGCTTTGCATCATCTTCCGCTGTATAATTCTCAAAATCAAATTTGACTTCGATCATTTCAGCATAAACCATGCTTGTGCAGAAAAACATAACCAATAGTATCAAGTATAATAGTTTTTTCATCAGAATTCCCCTCCAATTTTACTGCTACTTACACATTCACCCTTCTTTTGCCAATTGCCAATACCAATGCTGATGCAAGTATCAGGTATGATATATGGAAGGCAAAATAATCATTGGTTTCAGGGTTTTCAGGAGTTTCAGGTTCTGTATCCGGAGCTTCTACAATATTGTAAGTAGTCAATTTAATGTTATCTATATTTACATTTGCACTTCTGTTGCCAAATGCCACAACGCTGTTGACAGCAAACAAGGCGTTGTCATGTTCTCCAACCTTGTTTCCAGCAGCATCCTTTACAACAACCTTGGAATAATAGTCTTCCTCTCCAATATCATACTTTTTGCTTTCAGAAAACTCTATTGAGGCAATAAGATTGTCGTTGACATATATGTAAACCTCGCTGCCATTGTCAATGTATGTAACAGTCTGGTAACCTGTTGTAAAATCCGCACCTGCATCAAACTCATACAGCGCGTTTCCAATTTTGACCGGCTGTGTCGTATCATAGAGTTTGATATACAACTTCAGTTTGTTCGTAGCTGCCCTTACATAGAATCCGCTGCCACCCAAAGATGTGAAACCGTCGGTAACACCGGTTCTGTCATGCTCGTAAAAATCAGATTGATTTGCTTCAAAAGGAAATCTTTCCATACCTGCTCTTGCAAAAATACCGATGTTTTGGTTCGTAGGAGCATGCAAGTCAATTGAGAAAACATACGCCTGCTCGTTTATGGCAGGATGCAGATACAACTGGGCAACACCAAGAAAATTCAAATACTTGTTATTATCCCCTTGCACAACCTTGCTGTGGGCACCTCCACCATGGAAGAATCTCCAGCCTTCGGGTGGTTCGGAATAATTTGCATCCGGTGTTTTATCCTCGAAATCAAGGACATGCCTTTCTACTTCCTCCCAATTTGAAAAATCATACTCTGACAGCTTGCCCGCAGCGTTAACAAACAACAT
>JAAYLF010000317.1 GCA_012522035.1 Clostridiaceae bacterium | reverse complement strand
TTCAGCAAAGGCTTATTCCGTTCTCCAGAATCCGAAATACTTGATTCTTTCCAGAAATTCTGCATGCTTTATCGAAAACCACTTGTCTGATGGTCAAGGAAATCTGTATGTAAGCTACAGGGAAGGAACAAAGAATGTTGATGGTTTTTTGGACGATTATGCGTTTACCATATTTGCCTATCTGACCCTCTACCAAACGGTTTTTGAAGTTGAATGGCTGGTCAAGGCTTTAACATATGCACAAAACATGGTTAAAAAGTTCTATGATGAAAAAGATGGAGGTTTCTACTTTTACTCGGACCAAAACGAGACACTCTTTTTGCGTCCTAAAGAAACGTACGATGGTGCCCTTCCCTCCGGAAACTCCGTCGCTGCATATGTAATAACCTTGCTTGCTAAAATAACTGCCGACCCTTATTGGGAAGAGTTGGCGTACAAACAACTTCAATTTATTGCAAGGATGTCAAAACATTATCCTTCAGGCCATTCCTTTGGCATGATGGCTGGCATGTTGAATCTCTATCCTGCCAAGGAACTGATTGTGGTTCTGCCCGACGATGAAGCCGATATGTCAGATATCAAAAAACTTTTTGCAAAACACAGTTTGTACAATCTAACCTGCATTGTCAAGACTCCATCCAACGCAAAAACAATAGAAAAAATTGCACCGTATACAAAAAACTACGATGCAAAAAAATCAAATATAACGTATTATCTTTGCCAAAACAAAGTTTGTCAAACACCGGTTACCAGTGTGGAAGAACTGGAAAATCTGCTCTTCAAGGACTAATTGATATATTCATCATATTTGCCCTTTTGCGGATTTCTGCGGAATAACACTATTCTACTTCCAATAACCTGAATAACCTCACTGTCAGTTGCCTCCGCCAAAATGTCGGCAGCTTCTCTAGGTGTGAGTGCGGAGGTTTCAGTCAGTACCCTTATCTTAATTAATTCTCTTGCTGTAAGGGCGTCATCCACCTGTTTTATCAAAGGCTGCTCAATATTGCCTTTTCCTATTTGTATTATTGTTTCTAGATTGTTTGCAAGTTTTCTTAGATTTGCTCTCTGTTTTCCTGTCAGCATAATTTTTCTTCCTTTTATAATTTTATTTAACGTATAATAATGGTTTCTTTCTGTCTTGTCAAGAAATCTGGTTTTTGCAAGGACTACATATTTTAAGGAAAGTTGTTAAATATTTGTGTATAATATACATACCTGCAACATATCACACTTGTAGTTAGTGTTACAAATGAAAAGGGGGCCTCCTAGTGACAATTAGAAATGAAACGAACAATTGTGTTGAAAAGTCCTTTTTGGAACATGCAAACATGGTATATCGTCTGGCATATGCGCGAACAAAGAGCAAACACGATGCGGACGATATTCTGCAGGAAGTATTTATACGGTTAATGACCAGCAATACTAGATTCAGCGACAAGGAACACATGAAGGCATGGTTTATTAGAGTTACTATAAATTGCTCAAATACATACCTCAAAAGTTCCTGGCGAAGAAGAACAGTAGCGATGGAAGAAGTTAGAGATGACAAGTTTGTCATCTATCCAGAAGAGAAGAGCGACTTGTACTACGCTGTTCTTGATTTGACAATCAAACAAAGAACCGTTATACACCTATTCTACAACGAGGATTATTCTACAAAGGAAATCGCAGAAATTCTTGAAATGAAAGAAGGTTCAGTACGCTCATTACTTAGCAGAGCTAGGAGGACCCTTAGAAAGAAACTACAAGGAGTTGATTTTGATGTTTAGGGAGGATTATAAACAGTGCAATGAGCAAATCAAGCCTGACCCTGAATTGATTGACAATATACTGAAACCAAAGAAAAGAAAGGTAATAATAGGATATGAAAGAAGAAAGCGCAGCTTTCTGGAAAAGCTGGGAGCAGTAGCTGCTTGGTTGCTTCTTTACTTCTCAATCATTTCCATATCTTATACACTTAATATTAATAAAGATTTTGTCCAGTCATCCAAAAGCTACAATCAAATATATGCTGTTGCACAGGCAATGAAAAGAGGGGATCTGAACAAACACCTCGACAACTTTTTTACTGTTCTAAAGCGTTCCTTTACCAGGAGAGTAGCCTATTATCAAACAGGGGATGTGCATGGAGCAGAAACGCCTTCACTAGTAAAAGACTACTCCGATACCAACACACAGGTTGAGGGCGTACAGGAAGCAGATATTATTAAAACTGATGGAGAGTACATTTATACCATATCCAGATCTCATGTAAGTTATATGAATGTTGTAATCTACAAGGCGGAGGGAGAAGATACAAAAGTAGTATCAACCATAAAATTCTACGATGAGGATATCAAGGATATGAAGTATTTGCCACGGGAGATGTATTTAACAAACGATAGACTTGTAATTATCCTTTCTGATAACTACGGCTATGAAACAAGGGTAGACATTTACAATATTTCTGACAAAACGAAACCAAAACTTATAAACAGTCTGGGTCAGAGCGGGATGTACCTGTCATCAAGATTGATAGGAGACAACTTGTACCTTCTGACAAACTTCATATTTGATAAAAACTATACGAAAGATCCTGATACATTCATTCCTTACCTTGTAAATTACCAGGGCAATAACGCAAATAGAATACTTATGGACCCTTCAGATATTAGCATGATTCCGTATCCCAAACAGTTTAGGTACCTGGTTGTTACTGGTATTGACATTCAGAATCCGGAAAAGCACGTCTCGGCAAAAGCAGTGTTTGGATATGGAAATATCGTATACGCAAGTCTGGAGAATATATACGCAGCCTCAGTTATAAGATCTGGTGCGAAAAAAAGCACAACACATCTAATCAAACTGTCTCTTGACAATGGGGTAGTAGACGTCAAAGGTGTTGGCAGCGTACCTGGCAGTATTCTTAACCAGTTCTCGATGGATGAACATGGCGGATATTTCAGAATCGTAACACAATCAGGCAGCGAAGGCAGCAATTTGTTTGTGCTGAATGATGACTTACAGATTGTCGGACGACTTGAAGGTCTTGCAAAAGGTGAAAGAAACTTTTCTGTACGATTTAACGGAGACATCGGCTACTTTGTTACCGCAGAAATGATTGGCCTTGTCTTCTATGATCCCCTTTTCACAGTAGACCTGAGCGACCCTGCAAATCCGACAATAATGAGCGCGCTTGACCTTCCAGGGTATTCAGCCTACCTGCATCCATACGAAGAAAACCTGCTGTTTGGACTGGGACAGGGCAATACCTTTATAAAGTTGTCAATGTTTGACGTATCCGACAAAACCAATGTATTTGAAAAGCACAAGCTCGATTTGCCCAACAAATACCACTCTTCTCCTGCTTTGAATAATCACAAGGAAATATTGATTGCACCAAATAGAAACATAATAGGGTTTGCAGCAGGGACAGATTACCTTGTCTTTAGGTATGATGAAAATGAAGGATTCAGCCTAGCTGCAGTCATCAACATAGAAAACATTGTCGAAAAAATTCGAGTTCATTCGAATGTTGCAAGAGGAGTATATATTGAAGACTACCTGTATGTGTACTACCCTGAAGCAGGAATGGTTGTATGCCGAATAAATGATTTTGAAAGAGTCGCATATGTACCTAATGTTTTAAGCAAGTCTCATAAGGATCCTCGTAACGACAAAGTATATGATTGAAAAGGACGCTCTATGCGTCCCTTTCTTTTTCAATGTTTTTTATCTTATGCATAGTATGCAATTTTGTAGTAAACCGGATATGCAGCAAAGAATTCTGACAAGGTGGAGCGGTTTGCTGTGCCAGGATCTGCAATAGTGAAATTGGAAGCACTCAAGCTGTCTCCTCCTTTAAAACCGGTTACAAGAACCCAGTGCTGACCGCCGCTGTACGTTTTTGCTCCGACCAAAACAGGTTTTCCCTGTTTCAGAAGATTGTATATCTCAGACAGATAATTTGATGTATATGAATTTATGTAATTGGAAGGCCAGTACATTGCGCCGGACGACGTGTATCTTAAGTTTCTGGACATTACATCTGGCGTTATTGTTTTGCCTTGCCTGTAAGACTCTGCCATGGCAACAACCGTGGTAAGACATCCAATACTGCCTATGGTTTTTCCACTTACCCCAATTTTTACGTTGGCCCATCTAATATCTCCCTGTGCCATCCTATTTATATTCAGACTAATTGCAGGATACTTGTTACTTTTTACAGTACTGTTTTGTGCCAAATAATCAAAACTTACATAGCCTTGTTTCGTTCCGTCAAACAGAACTTTTGCCCAACCGTTGGCTATCGACAAAACTACCACATAGTCTCCTTTGTTCAACTTGCCAATTATGTCGTAATTAGTACCAGGCCCTTTTCTTACATTCAGTCTTGTAGACTGAGTGTTTACCAAATATGCTTTTGACTCTTTTATTTCATTTATGTAATCGCCTGATACGTAACCTTCTTTTCCGTCAGCATACTCTATTCTCCACCAACCGTTTGAATAGTTTTGCAATGTTATGTAGCTGCCTTTTTGCAATTTCCCAATTACACTGTATCCTGTGCCAGGACCGCTCCTAATATTAAGTGCTGTGGATTGGGTTGCAACAATGCCTGCAGTGCTGCCTTGCTCCGCTGCAAAACTAAAGTTCGCAAAAATAGTGGATATTATCATAACCATAGCCAATAGTCTTGCTGTTTTTTTCATAAAAACCTCCTTGATTAATAATTTTTTGTGATCGTTTTTCATTTTAACATACATTTAACAAACTTTACATGGTAAATGTATGAAATCTGTTAATGTCTGTAAAAATAAAAAAAGTGTCTCCGACACATCAGCTCCCCTAGCCCCTCAATCTTGAGGGGAACTAGGGTGTTCCTTTTTTTACTGTTTGTCTTATAATAACAACATGAACATATTGCAAGAAATATTTAAAG
>JAAYLF010000316.1 GCA_012522035.1 Clostridiaceae bacterium | reverse complement strand
TACCTTCCTTAAGCATTTTTTGAATGGTGATCCTGTCTTCCAATGTCAAATGTTTACCCATAAATGCCTCCTTCTACTCCTGGACAGGCAACAAGGAAATAATTGCACGTAATTAGGAAAAAGTAAATGCAACTCTAGCCATAAGTTATTAGATTGTGAGTATTTGCATCTTCGGAAGAAGTAAATGCAACTGTATCTTTGCATTTAAAAATTCAAATGACCCTTTTTCACAGAAAAGACTGATAAGGGCTTTACAACTCCAGTAAATATGGTAAAATAGGTTCTAGTCATTCTAGTTTTTACAGATTTTTATATTTGATTTATTCTAACAGATGTAATACCATGGTACTTGTTTAGGCATAAGCTTTACTGTAAAAGCCGTAGAACAGTATTAGAGGGAGCTGAATTTTAGCTTTGATGGATGGTTACAACAACAATAAAAAAGATGTTAACAGAAGAAAACTGTATTCATACATGTTAAGGGTTGAACCAAAGTGGGAGACTGACATATACAGGGAAATCAGGATTGATGGTTCAAAGACGCTAGAAGAGTTATATAATATTATAATTCATACATTTGAGTTTGATGTACCAGAAAGACAATACATGTTCAGCATGGACAACATAGCGTTTGATGAAAAAGGCTATTACAGTCCCAAATCAGAAGATGGCACCAACAAAGGCGCAAACGGTGCCATTATTGAGGACCTTAACCTTGAGGTTAACAGGAGGTTTTTGTACCTCTATGATTTTGGAAGAAACAAATTATTTGAGATTATAGTAAAGGCAAAAGAACCTGCCTCCAGGCCACACCCTCCTGAGCTTTTGGCATCGGTAGGTGTACTTGATGATTTTGGCAAAGAGTACAATCCTGACGAAGGTTTGAGATTTCTCTTTCATCACAAAAAGCATGCTGACTCTTTCAGAGTTGAAAAGGATATATATTGTTATCATCACAATCTTCTCCACATATCCACATTTCACTTTGACATCCTTACAGGAGTTTTGAAGGATGTCCTGGACCCTGTGTACCTTTTGGCCGATGACTATGAGCATTATGCTGATAGTCTACAGGCCAACATGCACAGGGTGTTCCAAATCCTTACACCGGATGCCTTGGAAATCCTGAGATGGCTGTATACAGAACCGGTATATGATGTGGTTGAAAGCATAACAAGCCGCAACCTTAATGCGCTTTCTGCAATAGCAGGTTTTGGTTTTGTGGATGTGGGAATCGAGCCTGGAAAAGGAAGGGACAGGCTGATATTCTACTTGCCAAAGGACTCTGACCACTTTGCCCCTTATTTCTATACCGATGAGTATAAGGAGATTCTTAAAAGAACCAAAATGCTCGACAGGGCTGTAAAGGCGATTGTGGAACTATATGGAGTTGTGGATCTTGAGCTTCTTAAAACACAGCTTAGGGAATTGTTTGATATTGATGAGAGCATGGTAGAGGTTGTAATGCACACCATTTACCCAAGGGTTCTTGAAGAAACCTATTTCATGGTTAACGAGTTTGGCACAGATTATATATCAAAGTATATGGGTGATGACCTGTTTTCAGTGCTGGCATTGAGAAGAGGGATTGATCCAAAAGATTACAGAAAGTTCACAAGGAAAGAAGCAAGGCTTGTTGCAGAAGAAGGAATAACAGGTATTTTGCCTGGATATGATGAGCTTGTATATCAACTTTACTCAAAAAGTATTCTTACTTTGGATGGTGTAAAACTCATTGCTGAGAATATTGTAAGGCTAAGATGCGGCGGTTATGACAATCGAAGCATAATTGAGTATGTGGAGAGAAAATTATCATGTAAATGGGATAACCTTACCCCGATTATAAGGGACTTGATAACGAATATCTTAGATGAGTGTCCTGTTCATGCTTTTGGCGGACACAGGTATAAGGATTTTATGGATAAAAATAATGGTTTGTCCGAATAAAACATTGACAACAGAAAATGTTGGAAATATAATAGCAAAGTGAGCATGGTACAGGGCTCTGAGAATTTTAGGAGACGAAAGATAATACTATGGATTATGAAAATGGTGGAAAATTCATGCAGGATACGATAGACATTCGCTATATCATCAACTTGTTGATAAGTAAACTGGTTTGGATTATAGCTGCAATGCTGACTGGGATTCTAATCATGTTTTATGTGGCAAGTTTTATGATAACTCCCAAGTACACATCAAGTATTAGACTATTTGTTGATGTGGAAGACGGGTCGTCACTGACAAAAACCCAATTGGATTTAAGTAGAAGCCTTGTATCAACATACATTGTGCTGCTTGAAAGCAGGGATTCATTAAAGGTGATTGCATCTGATTTGAATACAGCTGCTTTAAGCGCAGAAGATGTAGAGAAGTATATAAATATGCGTGCAGTTAACAATACGGAAGTTCTGGAGATTGAAGCTGTAACCCCAGACCCTGTATTGTCAGCTGAAATCTGTAACTCCTTTGCAAAGAATGCACCAACAATCATCGAGAACATTGTTGGGAACAGCCGCGTGTCGGTTATTGACACGGCAGTTGTACCAACAAAACCATCATCACCCAATGTACCAATGTACACAGCTTTGGGTGGATTGTTGGGATTAATACTATCATGTGGCGTTATCCTCTTGATTGACCATCTTGACAATACCGTCAAGGGTGGAGAGGACTTGTCCCAAAGATATGGACTACCTGTATTAGGAGAAGTACCAGGTTTTCATACCAAAGATAAAGGAGGATATTACAGTTATGGCTCTAGGTAGGAAAGTAAACGAGCACAGTGACGCACCATACAAGTACAAGTTAGACAAGACATCTTCCTTTATGATGCAGGAGTCTTACAAGGCAATAAGGACAAACTTGCAGTTTGCCATGGCAGGCAATGGGAAGAAGGCATTCATAATTTCATCCTCCTTTCCTGCAGAAGGAAAGAGTATAACTTGTTCCAATATTGCCATTACTCTGGCACAAACTGCGAATAGGGTACTTGTAATTGATGCAGATTTACGCAAGCCAACTCAGCATAAGATATTCAGGGTTGACAATTCACATGGACTGTCTACAATATTGGTTGGATTTGACAAGCTAGGCGAGGCAATACACAAAGACGTGGATAAAAACCTTGATCTTATCACATCAGGTCCAATTCCTCCAAATCCATCAGAATTGCTTGGAAGCAACAGGATGGATGTATTGTTGGACAAACTTAATGAGTTTTACGATTACATAGTGATTGACACGCCTCCTATAAATGTGGTGACGGATGCGGTGGTTTTGGCACCCAAGACTGCAGGAGTTGCCCTCGTCTCAAGGCAGAAGGTTACTACGTATGACGAAATTAAGAAGGCATTGGATGCAATTGAGTTTGCGAAGGTGAAAGTACTCGGAATCATAGTAAATGATGTTAATGTAAAGAGGAACAACAAGTACTACGATTACGAATAGAAAAAAAAGAAAGATATATAGCAAGTAGATGTAGCATTAGTTGAGGGATAGAACTACAGCTAGTGTTTATTTAAAATAAATGGAAAAAGGCATACTGTAATCTAATCATCGCTAGGCGTGTTAGCTTATGGTTTGTCGTTATATTTGCACTCAAAAATTGAGCCACAAGCTCAAAGTCCCTAGCGTGCACTTATTTAAATTTCCATTTATTTACTATATATATTTGAAGAGTAAAGATTGATTAGGAAGAAAAACAGAAAAGCAGTATATTAAATCCTAATATATTGGTGTCGAAGATTATTAGGTAGAGAGTTCTAATAGTTTACTGGAGGTATTTATATATGATATATCC
>JAAYLF010000315.1 GCA_012522035.1 Clostridiaceae bacterium | reverse complement strand
TGGCAAGGCAGTATTTGAATATCAAGTCAAACAACAAGGACGACTTAAATCTTCCTGATGCGTACCTGATGCTCTATAAGGAAGTGCTTGTGTATGACCACTTTACTCATCGTTTATACATCATACACAATGTGCTGCCTGGTGATGACAGATCTTACGACGAAATTGTAAAAAAGCTTTTGGATATTAAAGAAAAGATACAAAGCAGTAATGCTTGTATTACAGAGTCTGCTTATTTCCAAACCAAAGGGTTTGAGTCAAACTTTGACGAACAAGAATTTGTCGAAGTTGTTGACAAGGCAAAAAAATATATTGAGTTGGGGGATGTGTTCCAGGTTGTTTTATCTCAAAGATTTATACAGGAAACAAATATTGAACCTTTTGATGCATACAGGAAATTGAGAACCCTAAACCCCTCCCCATATATGTTCCATATTGACTTTGGAGATTTTCAGGTTGTGGGTTCCTCTCCGGAAAGTCTGGTTAAGGTAAAGGACGGTGTGGTTGCCACAAATCCAATTGCCGGAACAAGGAAAAGAGGAAGGAATGAGGAAGAGGACAATCTTCTCAGAGAAGAGCTTTTGAATGACGCAAAAGAACGGGCGGAGCATGTTATGCTTGTGGATTTGGGAAGAAATGACCTTGGAAAGGTGTGCAAGTTTGGGTCTGTAAAGGTTGACAAATACATGGAGATAGAAATGTATTCCCATGTCATGCACATTGTTTCCACCATATCCGGTCAGCTGCAGGAAGGAAAAGATTGTTTTGATGCCCTTTACGCCTGTCTTCCAGCAGGAACTGTCTCAGGAGCTCCAAAGCCAAGAGCCATGGAAATTATTGATGGGCTGGAGAATGTAAGCAGGGGCATTTATGCAGGCAGTATTGGATACTTCGACTTTTCAGGAAACATGGATATGTGTATTGCCATAAGGACGATTGTTTTCAAGGATAGAAAGGCTAGCATACAGGCAGGATGCGGCATTGTTTATGATTCCTGTCCTGAAAGGGAGTATGAAGAGATACAGAACAAGGCCAAGGCATTGAAGGAGGTGCTCGGATGATACTGGTTATTGATAATGGTGATTCCTTTGCGTACAACATCTATCAGTGCGTGGGAGAGTTTTTTCCAAATGTGCGGGTGGTGAGCAATTTGGTGGCCATATCTGAAATACAGGACATGAATGTAAAGGGAATAGTTATGTCCTCAGGTCTGGGAAGAGCGAAAGATGCAGGCAACTGCGTTGGTATTGTAAAGGAGTTGTCTTCGCAAATCCCCATATTGGGAATAGGGCTGGGAATGGAAGTTATAGGTTGTGCTTATGGAGGCGGTGTTTTGCCTGATGTCAAGGGCATGCATGGCAAGACATCCATTGTTCTTCATGATGGAAAAGGCATATTCAAGGGTGTGAAGAATCCAATCCTTACAGCCAGATACCACTCTTTCAAGCTGAATGAGAGTAGTCTGCCTGATGTTCTTGAAGTATGTGCTCACACCTTGGAAGGAACGATAATGGCTGTCAGGCATAAAAGTCTTCCTGTTTACGGGCTTGAGTTCCATCCTGAGTCAATAATTACGGAGAAAGGGAAGAAGATTATTAGGAATTTTGTAGGAGGGATTAAGAATGCTTGATGCAATGCTTAAAAAGATAATCATGCGTGAGGATTTGAGCTATTCGGAAGCGGTAGATTCAATGAATGCAATAATGAAGGGAGAGGCCACCACCTCTCAGGTAGGTGCGTTTATTGCTGCACTAAGAATGAAGGGCGAGACGGTCAACGAGATAACCGGATGTGCCGTGGCAATGAGGAACAGTGCCCTTAAGGTGGAGATTGAGGATTATGCCATTGATACCTGTGGCACAGGAGGTGATGGCGGCAGGACTTTCAACATATCCACCGCCAGTGCAATTATTGCCAGCTGTGCAGGTATAAAGGTTGCAAAGCATGGAAACAGGGCAATATCGAGCAAGAGTGGAAGTGCTGATGTGCTTAACGCTCTCGGCATAAAGGTTCAAATGACTCCTGAGGTTTTTGTAGAGAGCGTCAACAAAGCAAACTTTGGATTTCTGTTTGCTCCGTATTACCACACCTCCATGAAGAATGTTGCCCTTGTCAGGAGAGAACTGGGCATAAGGACTGTGTTTAATATTCTTGGTCCCGTTACAAATCCTGCAGGTGTCAAAGGCCAGGTGCTTGGGGTATTCGACAAGGGACTTGTATCCATGCTGGCAGAGGTTTTGCGAAACCTGGGAACCAAAAGAGCAATGGTGGTTCATGGACTTGATGGTCTTGACGAGGTTACAACCACCACAAAGACCCTTGTCAGTGAGATAAAAGATGGAGAAATAACAAATTATGAAATTGATCCTGCGGATTTCAATATTCCCTATGCAAGACTTGAGGATATTAAAGGCGGGGATGCGGAGTACAATGCGAAGATAATAACCGACATATTCAAGGGGAAGAAGGGATTTGAAAGGGATATTGTGCTTCTTAATGCAGCGTGTGCCTTGTATGTAGGAAATAAGGTAGAGAGTATCAAAGAAGGCTTGGTTATGGCTGAATACCTTGTGGATTCAGGAGCGGCAATGGCAAAGCTTGAAGAACTTAGAGAGGTGGTTTGATGCTTGAGAGAATAGTCCTTGAGAAGAAAAAACAACTTGAAATTGAAAAGGAGCAATACAGTCTTTCTTGTTTGGAAAAAAGAATAAAGGATACAAAAAGAAATGATGTCTTTAGAAAGG
>JAAYLF010000314.1 GCA_012522035.1 Clostridiaceae bacterium | reverse complement strand
TCCCAGGGGTGACTGGTATTACGGGTCTTCTGATACTCGTAAAGTACAATGGGTGGTGCTTCGTACATCTTTCCCGTCCGGTACACCCACATGCAACTTTTTGAGCCGGCTGACCTGCCGTCTTTGTTCACCAATACAGGAGTCTCGTCTGCCTGTATTACAGAACATTTTTTTAGTTCAAAGTGGAGACGATCCCACAGAAGAGATAAATATATTTCTGCACATAGAATCATCCAATTTGCCATTACTTGACGTGAGATATGGACATCATGCCGTTTGAATTCCTGTTCTAAACAATATAGCGGAACTGCGTTTACATACTTGGCATTCATAACAGCAGATGCCAATGACGGTGTTACGATGCTGTTACGGAGTAAATCTACCGGCCGGTCAGCCCGCACTATACTGGTTGTCTGTACCGGCATAAACGGCCACGTGATGTTCCTCCACTTCAAAAGTAGCAGGATGGAATGTAAGACGTTTATAGACTTCATCCGGCAGCCTTTTCCAATCTTGCCCGTTAAAGATCTGTTCCAACTGTTCCTGACTTAGCTCATGTGTAATAACTTTTGTTGGAATACCCTTTAGATCATCTTCACGTTTACCCTTTCGTTTGGAACGTTTATATGAACATACTTCTTCCATTCCCGGCTCAGCTACGTACTGTTTTTCAATGCAAGCTTCTGCTTCATTAAAGCATGAGTCCATAGATATTTGTTCGTAGGTATCAATTTTCTCGGATGAACGTCCAAAACGTTTCTGGTTTGCAATGGAAATTTGCTCAATTAGAAGTTCCATGTTACGGTTGAGAACCTCCATTTGATCCTGCATGGCCAGAAAGAGTTGAATAATCATCTCTTTACTATATTGATTTAATTCGTTTTCCGTTAGCTTCTTGCCCATAAACCGACTCCTTTACTTGATGCTTCTATTATACAGCATATATTGAAAAAAAGCGAATTAACCAATTCAAGTAGTTCGGCATTATGACGAATAAAAATTACCGGAAAAGAAGGGATAAACCGTGGATAAGTATAAGATAAACAAGACGATTAAAAAGTTATCCACGTTTCTTGGATTCGTCTGAAACAAAATCCGGAATTATATGATTATGTCAGACAAGAGTTGTGGATAACTTAAAATGGATAGGTAGATAGCATGATTTGAGAAAAAATTTTTTCTATATATTGTACAAAAGCTAAAGCGGACTGGATGGCATAATCTTCTGAATTGGCTTCCTCTGATAAATGGAAAATCCCTGCATGAGCCATGCATATTGTTCAGGAGTAATAGACAGTGCTTCCGATTTTGTTCTTGGCCACTGAAAGCGACCTGCCTCTAATCTCTTGTACAAAAGCAAAAATCCGTCCTCTTCCCATAATAGTCCTTTAATACGGTCTAATTTTCTACCACAAAACAAGAATAATACTTTTGGTTGAAAAAGGATTTAACTTAAAATGTTCTTTTACTATACTGGCTAATCCATCAATACCCAATCTTAAATCTGTATAGCCACAGGCAAGATAAACTTTATGCAAATTGTTAGCGTCATTAAACATTGGCAATCACCTTTATCAATGATTCCAATAGAGTACCGGAAGCTGAGTTGTTAATTTCAATAGTACAGTTTTTTATCTTGATAACAGCGGCAGGTTCTGATGGTAACGATAAAGGAGCATTGTCAACAGACTCAATAGCAACAGGAATTTCAACAAAACCATCGGAAGAAGATTTTTTCTTAAGTTCATGAAAAGCTTCTTCTCTAACCCTTCGTTGCCAGTAATAGAATTGTTTTTCACTGATGTTATTTGCTAAACACCATGCTTTTTGGACATACCACTGCTATTACATTCTCTAACGATAGGTACCCAATGTGCGAGACGCATTTCATGAGTGATTGAATCCAAAGATCAGCACCTCCAAAAACTTGTAGTTTTTTAAAGTCTATAGTGATTATCTCAAAAAAACTAACTCATATCCAGGTACGCATGGTTTGGCGTTTACATCTAAAGAATAATCGTCCTGTCCTATTTTCAATAGGATTAAAATTAGGCCCTCTTTTTGAGAGGGCCATTTATTTATTTTAAGATTTATACTTTTTATGCAAAAAACATATCTACTTCACTCGCTCACCAACACGCTTTCGCATGATTAAATACTTTATTAGCTTGCATCTTATTCCAATATTACCTCCTTAGAAAGAGGTTGCATGTTGGATGTCAGAATATCTGTTCCATCCCATACAAATGCCTTCACCTTATAGTTATACACATTTGCAGGAAGCGTAAATCCAGTACTAAGATTTTCTGTCTCACCTTCTAAAATGTTTTTAGAAATATAGGTAAAGTAAGTTAATTCATTACTAGGACTATATAAGGCTACTATAACAAGTACAGATTCTTCTAGATCGCTGTTATTTGTTACTTGTACAGAGGCTTTCAGCAACTTGTTTGGTTCCAGTTTTTCTAAATTAAACGTTGTAATTATTTCGTACTCATTATCATCATCTTCTATTACGGTTATACTTGCAATTGCCTTTATTTCAGATCCTTCTACAATACCTTCAACTGTAAATGTTCCTGTCTGAGCATATTGTTCAGGATTAATATCACCCCATACCACATTTACTTGTCCTGTCGTTCCATTGCTATATACCGCCGTCACTTCACTTGGCAATACCGGTGCCTTCTTTACTTTCGTTGTTACACTAACCATTTCTATACTCAATATTGTCGGTGCTACCACTTCTATTGTTGCCACTGCATTGATATCCGTTCCATCTACAGTCCCTTCTACAGTAAACGATCCTAACTCCGCATA
>JAAYLF010000313.1 GCA_012522035.1 Clostridiaceae bacterium | reverse complement strand
CGGAACTGGTTGTGCTTATCTTTACATATGGTTTTGCTGCCATCTCGACACTAAACTTCTTGTATACGGAGGAAGTGTTCATGTTCAGGCTGCTGAGGGCACTGGCATAAGTATCTCTGAACGTTCTCAGCTTGTTCCTGACATTGGTCACGGCTTCCCTTCTCCACTCTGCAAGAACTTTCTGTCTATATACCTTGTCAACCTTAAGTTGTTCTATTCTCATCAAATCATTTACGATGGAATCAGTATCAAGTCCTGATGCCATTCCGGTCAATCTGAGGCGTGATGACAACCCATTTATTGAGTTTAACGACATAACATGACCTCCTTTGTTTTCTACACTTATATTATCGATATTACCAAAGAAAACTTTAGCTGTTTCAGACCACATATTTATCAATCCGGACCCAGAAGTTGTAATTGTGATGCCAATGGTATAGAATAGACTTATATTTTCTAAAGGTAGAGGGGTGTTATATATCTTGAGGCGAAGAATATTGGTTATCTTGATTACAGTCCTTTTATTCACAGCCAACATGTCTGTAATTGGCGAGAAAAAGATAGAAGAGCTAGGAGATGGCTACTACAGATATGTGAACGATTTCAATGCATCAAGGCAGTTCATAGTCAACGATACCCTGCTTGCTTTCACCAATGCAAACAATTTTCAATTCAAAGACGGGGTTATAACTATTGAGGGGGATACTTGGGCTTTGTTCACAACATCTCAGCTGCTGGGCGAAAAACCATATACTGTAACAATGGATGTAATGTCCAAAGAAGTCAACCCTGCTGCAACCTGTGGAGCTGCTTTTTATGTCAGGGGGAAAAAGGCCTCCACCTTCATGGACCAGGGCATTACATTTATTGTTAGAAACAAGTCCTTGAGGGTGTTTATGAAAAGTCGCGAACTTGCCCATATTCAGCTGCCTTTTTCCTTTGCAGACGAAATGAGAAAAGTGTATATTGAGGACAATCTTGATGTAATTAGATTCCATGCAGACGGTGATGGCGGGAAGGTATTGCTGGCGGAAGTTGAGCTGACTGATGAAAGAGTAACTGTGAAAGACGGAAGCGGCAAACAAAAAGGTAGTGCAAAAAGAGAAAATGTGCCTGATACAGGTTTCTTTGGATTCATGTCCCACTTTGCCAATGCCACCATTGACAACTTCACCTTTGAATATTACATCGAACCTTATGAACCTGCAGACATGTCAAACTTCTGGGATACATATTACGATACCTGGGTTGCCACGGATGATTTGCAAAGAACTCTTCCAGCAACATATACAGACACGGTTAAAAAGGATAAGAAGGTAGGCATCTTCTATTTCCTTTGGCATGACAGAAACGGAGGACCCTTGTTTGACCACTATGCCGCATATCTCGAAGGCGGAGCCGACAGAGTTTGGGAGATTATAAAACAAGGGGAGGAAGGCTATGGCCATTATTGGGCGGAACCCTACTTTGGCTACTACCGCTCTGATGACGAATGGATTATTAGAAAGCACACAACCATGCTGGTAAATGCAGGCGTTGACTTTATATTTTTCGACATGTCAAACGGCCACATATATGAGCATGTGCTTGTCAAACTCCTTGGTACCTGGAAGCAAATGAGGGAAGAAGGATTGAAAACTCCTGAGTTTGTGTGCTTCCTGGGAGATAGGACCGATTTGGGGTATAAAACAGCGATGGATTTGTGGAATACAGTATACAAGCATGGTCTGTACAGGGACATGTATTTTATGTGGGACGGAAAACCATTACTCCTTGGAAATCTTGCAGAGGTTCCTGATGAGATTAAAGAGAACTTTACCATAAGAAGATCTTGGGCGTTTACCGACTGGGACTGGTATACCGAATCCGATGGAAAAGGCAAATGGCCATGGATTGCACTTCATCCGCAAGGTCCGGGCAAAAGCTTTGAAGGAATAATTGAACAGGTAATTGTATCCTGCGGATTCCATTCCAACTCCTCCACAGGAAGAAGCTTTCACAATGGCCAGCAGCCAACGGACGGCAAAAACGCCTTTGAATTTGAACTTGAAACCACACCTTTAGGTCTTGCCTTCAAGGAGCAGTGGGAGCATGCTCTTAAGATAAATCCTCCAATTATTATGGTAACAGGATGGAACGAATGGTGGGCAGGCAGGTGGCCAAACGCAGGAGAGGGACAGAAAATTGCAAACACATATACCATAATCAAGGATCATCCTGATTACATGCACAATTATGTGGACTGTTTCAATCCTGAATTCAGCAGGGACATAGAGCCCATGAAAGGCGGTTTTGGCGACAACTACTACTATCAGATGGTAAGCTACATAAGGCAGTACAAAGGAACGAGAGCAATCCCCACCGCCACAGCTCCAAAAACAATCACCATCAACGATGATTTTTCCCAGTGGGATGATGTGGGTCCGGAGTTCAGGGATACAATTAACGACACCACGCACAGGGATTTTCCCGGCAATGCCAGCGGACTTCATTACATCAACACCACAGGACGAAACGACATAGTATCCGCAAAAGTAGCAAGGGATCAGAATTACGTCTACTTCCTTGTAACAACAAAGGAAGATATTACAGAACCTGAAGGCGAAAACTGGATGAATCTCTATATTGACGCAGATCAGGATAACAACACAGGCTGGAAGGGCTACGACTTTGTTATCAACAGATCCAGAACGGAAAACACGGTTTCTGTGGAAAAGTCTGTGGATAACTCTTACGTTTGGGAAATAATTCACGATGCAGAGTACGTAATTTCGGGAAATAATTTGCATCTGAGGATTCCCCTTTCGGTTTTGAACCTTACACCAGATTCTTCCTTTGACTTCAAATGGGCTGACAACTCCACCACCACAGGTGAAATCATGGAGTTTATGGACAAAGGAGATGCAGCTCCAGACGACAGATTCAACTTCAGGTTTGTTGCATCAGCTCCCGTAGATAACGCAAGTGAAACACCAATTATAATTATTGCAGCAGTATCTGTCGCAGTCGTTATTATCGTAATGGCACTGCTGTTTGCACAGAGAAACAGAATCGAGAAAGTAAAATAGCTCCAGCATTTTGCTGGAGCCTTCTTTTTATGTCGTCAAATCTCTACTCTTTCCCCAAATATTATTCCAGGAAATATTCATGAAAACCAATATCTTAACATATACTTTAATTGCCGTCTCAAACCCGAAGAGAACCTCTAAAACCTCTCGATGCATAATAGGATTCTGCACCATTGTGGTAGACAAAAACAGTATCGTATCTTCTGTCGCAGAACAATGCTCCTCCGAGCTTTCTAATACGCTCAGGAGTTTTGACCCAGCTTGATGTCTTTGTGTCAAACTCACCCAGACTCTGCAGCATGTGGTAATCTTCCATCGTTAGAATCTCTATACCCATCTCTTCTGCCATGCCAATCGCACTGCCTGCTGGCTTGTTTGCTTTCCTTGATTCCAATGCTTCATTGTCGTAACACAAACTTCTTCTTCCCACAGGACTTTCAGGAGAACAATCAAAGAACAAATACTCATCCTTCTCCCTGTCGTACGCAACCACATCAGGCTCTCCTCCACTTGACTCCATTTTCTGAAGAATCATGAGCTTTTCATCGTTTGCCTCAAGTTTCCCAAGTACATCCTTCCATTCAATGAATTCATGTCTGTTTCTATTCTTCTCAAAACGTTCTCTTAACGTATCCAATAGCTTGTTCTTCTCTTCCTGATTCATGTTACTCTCCCCTTCTAGCTTCTCTTTCTTGCCAAAATAAATGCTATTACAACCAAAGCCACTGCACCTATACCAATCACAATTATATACATCGAACCAAACCCTTTATCCTCAATGCCTGTATCAGGGGTATTTGTCACATTCGGTGTGGGACTTGGACTTATTGTCTCTTCTATATGAGTTTTGCCAGGTGTTTTTGTTTCCTCAACCTCCACAGTTGGGCTGGGGGTACTGGTGGCATTGCTTTCTGTTAAAACTGGAGTTTCCGTAGGACGGGGTGTTTCCTCACTGGCAGTGGGTGTTGCAGGCTCCAGTTTTGGTATTATCTCCGTTATTTCATCCTTGCATACCGAGCATACCTTCTTTCTAAGCCCTTCTTCATGTTCGGTCGGATGCCATCAACCTTGTATGTCACGGTGTATGAAAACTGTATGGCATCAAGGTTGATGCTGCCTTTTGCTTCAAATGTATTATCATTAGGTGATATGTACTGATAGTATGTAAGGATGTTGTCCTTTATGGAGAAGTAATAGATGTAGCCGTTTGAAAGGTGTGGACTTGCAATTTCCATGCTTTTTCCTGTAACGGTATCATACACAAACACCTTGGTTGGAGTGTTGTAGAACAAATATCCGTTATACTCACCAAGGCCTGAAAAACAGCCGCTCCAGTAAGAACCAGTCTTCCCTATAACAGGCCACTTGTCCTGTATTTTAAACACTGGCGTACTTTTATTGGTGCCAAAATCATACTTGGTCGAATTTGAAATATAATCACTGTTCCAGGAGTGGTGATCCGTTTCTTTGATGCCATCATCACTTCTAAGGAAATTATCATGTTTTACCCTTCCTGGTTTGTCCATGATGGGATCGTCCCATGTTACGTCTACATGATACCACTTTCCGTCAATCTTTATTAAATTCCAAATATGGTTCATCAAGTCACTTTCAGCATAAGACACTTCAATGCCAAGCTTTTTCAATACTGCCATGTATGCAAGGGTGTATGACTGGCATACTCCTTTTCCCTCTTTGAAAAAGCTGTATGCATCATTTATTTCCAAATCCATATCATATTCATAATTGGCAGCAAGATAGTCATGCACATACAAAGCCTTTTCAATATCACTCAATCCAGATGGCACACTCTTTACAATGTCATCAACGAACTGATTGTATTCCTTCCTTGCATTAGCCAAAGCATTTCCCGTCATCTTGTATGAAGGAATCACTTTGATTATTGTGTTGTTAACCATCTGTATTTGATACTGGTATTCAACATAAAAAAGTTCAGGACTCTCATAAAGAATCGAAAAGTATGTATCTCTAACATCAGACGCCATCGATGTAGACAAATTCAAAGGCTTTAAATCTATTTCTCCAGACACTGATGAAAGCCCGGAGTATATAACGTTGTACAAATCATTGCTCTGGCTGTGAACTGGGACATATGCAAGGCTTGATACACAAATGAGAACCAGTGTCAATACGACCAAAACCGTCCTTCTAAAGTTTATTCGTTTAGTCATACCAACACCCCATTATACTCAATTCGTGAAAACAAAATATTTATAAACTCACCAAGACCTTTTGCATCTTCCATATCAAATCTGTTTAACACAGGACTATCTATGTCCAATACTCCTATCAAGTTATCTCCCTTGACAATAGGCAGAACAATTTCTGATCTGGATGCAGGATCACATACAATATGACCCGGAAACTCTTCAGTATTCTTAACTACCTGCACTTTCAGACTTGCAGCTGCACTGCCGCACACCCCTTTACCTATCGGAATTCTTACACATGCAGGTTTTCCCTGAAAGGGTCCAAGCACCAGTTCCTCATCCCTGTATAAATAGAAACCTGCCCAATTAATATCGGGCATAAGGTTATACAGTAAAGCAGATGCATTGCAAAGCCCAGACAGCCAGTCTCGGTCGTCTCCCAACAATGCATCAAGATATTTATTTAATCTATTATAAAACTCTTTCTTGTTATCTGTCTCAATCAACTCATATGTAAACATAAT
>JAAYLF010000312.1 GCA_012522035.1 Clostridiaceae bacterium | reverse complement strand
GACTGACGAATGTTGTCAGGGGTGCGAAGCAGGCTATGGCCCTTGCCCTTGACAACATGAGGAAGGCAGCTAAATATTTTAATGGGTTGAGTTAAGTATAAAACAATAGAATTCTTACAGTAGAGAGAGTTCTACGCAGAAATTCTCCAATAACGGGGGGTCAAGGCGCTTAGGCTTTTGCTTGAGTATACCGAAAAGTCGCCTACAATCGCAAGTTTTATATTGTAATTTATGAATTTTTGCAGTATCTCGCCGGCAAGTCTTGTTTTTAAATCAAAGAATTCTTCACATATGGCAGACCTGTTTATAACTATCCTTGAGCAGCCTGTTTCAAACCCGATGGTGGCTATAAGGTCAAGGGCGGATTGCAAATCCTTGATTAGTATATCCTTACTATTTATAACTGCAATATCTACATTGTTCTTGCTAATTACTTCTGTTTTCATTTGATTACCTCCATGGCTGAAAAAGTCAATCAAGTTATCCATTTTTGATTCTTAACCAATCCTCTCTTAATATTGCATAATGAACAACATCTTGGAATACTCCCTTAATTTTAACCTCTTTTACACCTGTTCCTTCATATATCATGCCACATTTCTGCATAACACGTCCGGAAGCTTCATTTCCTGCATAATGCGTGGATTCTACACGATTCAATTGCAATTTTTCAAAAGCAAGATCAAGTATAAGTGCCAGTGCTTCTGTTGCGTAACCTTTATTCCAGTAGTCTCTGTTGAGACAATATCCAAAAGTTGCTTTTTCATGTTCAGGAGCCAGACGTATATCGATGCATCCAATGCACTTGTTCTCTGATTTAAGTACAATTGCATATATGCCGCTTCTGCTCATGTATATTTCCCTGACCACCTTTTCTGTTACTGACATGTCTTTATGAGGAGGCCATGTCAGGTATCTTGTCACAGCCTCGTCTCTGGCAAAAAGATTTACATCAGGTATATCTTGTATTGTAAATGGCCTTAGTATAAGCCTGTCTGACTCAAGTATGGCGTTTTCCTCCAAAATGCCTGCATAATCCATAACTCATCACCTTGATTTTTGCACATCTTCATTATTTGAATGGGTTTAAATATATCAAATCAAACTGTAAATATCAAGAGTATTTCATGAGATATTTACAATAACCGGATGAAACGCTATCATTATCAACCACCACTTATATATGCATTTTTCAAGCAGCACATAAAGGTTCTTGATGCGGGAAGCGGTGAAGATGAGGAGCCCGTGAAACGGGCTCCTTTATACATTATGTAACCAAGGCTGCCATTACAAGTATGCCTCTGTTTTCGTTGTAGATTGTTGGGAATTGACTAAGAGGCAGGGGACTTGTTCCCAGACCTGCTTCAATGGTGTAGGAGGGTCTGTTGAAATCTTGTATGAACCAGTCCTTGTAGCCTGCATGCCCTGACTCATAAGGAGTTATTTCAAGAGCGTAACCACTTAAATTTGCAAAGAGTCTGCCAATTTGCTCGGAATTTGGAGGATTGTAGTCAAGGTACTTCCAGTAAATGACCCTGCCTTGGGTGTGGTAGGAAAGAGTCAGCCTGAAATCGTTTGCCCTTGTGTAGTTTGCCATTGCAATACTTTCATTTATTGTTAGCGGTCCGTAGCCAACAAAGTCTCTGGGGGCAGGAGAGGTAAATCCTTGGGCAAACTTAATTCTTCGCGCTTCAGTCCATCCTGCGGGATATTGAAGAGTTGGATCAACTCCATAGATGTTGGCCTTCCATCCTGATGGGAATGGAATGTCGGGATAGTTTTGGCTAATGCTTCTTGCAATATTGTAAAGCTCGGTGTTTGGAAGGATTCCTCCTGTAACCAAATCCGCACCATCCGGATTCACCATGGGTACAAAGTGAATTGTTGCATAGTCGTACAATAAATCAGCCGGTGTTTCAGCAGGAGTTCCTACTGCAATGTTGTAGCCATAGGCATAGGCTTTTGCGTATTGCTCTATAAATTTCATGAGAAGAAGGGAAGTAATCCACTCGTTTGCATGGTGAGTGGCATTGTACATTACCTGATTGCTGCCAGTACCGATTACCAGGTTATATATATTCCTTGTACCGGAGGAGCTTGTTGAAAGAATTCCACTCCTTACAAAGGGATACCTGGTTACTATACCTTCGATGTATAGTTCCATGAGTTCGTATGTTAGGGTTACGTTTTCTGCTACTATGTCAAAGGAAAAGGGGAGTATGAGTTCAGATCCTACTATCAGGTTTGCGGGACTGACATTGGGATTTGCAATCAGTATTGTTTGTAGAGGAATGTTTCTGCTGGTGGAAATTCGAAACAGAGTGTCTCCAGCTCTAATTCTATAGGTTATGTAACCTACAAGATAGGGTCTAAGGGCGTTCCAGGTGGCAGGACCTACAATGCCATCCTGGGTAAGGGAACGGCTTGATTGAAAACGCAAGACTGCATTCAGCGTGTTTGGGCCGAATACACCATCAATGGGCCCTGCGTTGTACCCCGTGCGGTTTAGTGCAAGCTGCAGCATTTCGACTTGCGGACCTCTTTGGCCTTGTCTGAGTATAATCATAGAACCCCCTTTAATTCTTGCGGCATTACTTTATTCTATGCCAAAAAATCAAAGGAGGTTCTATTTAGGAATTCTAGAAGGAAAGAAGTATGTTGTTCAAATAGTGGGATAGTTCAATATCCGTACGCTTTTTGCGCATCAGATACTGATTGGAATCCTCGATTCCATCCTCTTCAAAGGTGTTGGAACCGCTTGCTTCCAGGTCGACTGTCAATCTGACCGGTCCTGACAGGGTATAGTAGTCTCCTTCACCTTCGAAGGCAAAATGTACTGCGGTCAGATCATAACTTGAGTTTTCAAGGGTTCCATCCGTGTACAGCTTGTACGACAGATAAATTGGATTATCCTTGTATTTGTCCTCATCTATGTTCTTGAATCCTGTCTTTACAGTATATCCCAGATCAAAGTCTGAGTATATTACTGGAACAGGGAAGTTTTCAAAAACCCTTTTTGCACTTTCAGGATGCTGTACAATATTGAACTCAGGCCCGTTTGGATATTTGCCAGCCATGGACACCATGCTGTATACTTTGTTTTTAATAAGGTCGATGCCGTTGAACGGACTTATTGCATCAGGAGGGCTGTCCATCAGTTCTGCGATATTGTTAAGTGTACCTATTGTGACAATAATAACGCTGTTGTTTGGACTGTTGGCAAGAAGCCTTCTGTACAGCTGAACCGCATCTTCTACTTGAAGGGTCCCGTTTTTATATGCTTCTGAGTAATTCTCTGCAATGAATTTGTTGTACTTTGTGTACTCTTCGAACAATCCGGGTTTTTTGTATGTTCCAATGGGGATATCGGGAAAGCCGCAGTAGGAGTTGATGGCATCAATACATCCAGGAGCGTATTCGCTGGATGAACAGGACATGACACCAATCACTTTGGTGTTGTGTCTCTTTGCAAGATAATGCATGACAGCCAATGCACCGACATCATCACAATCCGGTCCTATGTCAGTATCCAGTATCAAACTGCGTCTAACTGTTCTTAACGGTTCGAATATAAATTTCTTCATTGTTCTCCACCTTTCATGACCCTCGTAATATAAATATTATTAACTAGTTCGATATATTTGTCAAAGATTTTTTGTACAGGTCATAGTACATGCCTTTTTTCTTCATTAATTCAACATGATTTCCTTTTTCAACAATGCTGCCATCCTTCATAACCAATATTATGTCTGCATCCTTTATGGTAGAAAGACGGTGGGCAATTACAAAAGATGTTCTGCCCTTCATCATCCTGTTAAAGGTCCGTGTAATGTACTGCTCGGTTCTTGTGTCGACGCTGCTTGTTGCTTCATCAAGAATAAGCATTGGCGGATTTACAAGCATTGCGCGTGCAATGGTAAGGAGCTGAAGCTGTCCAACGGACATATCTTCTTGCGTTATCACGGTGTCATATCCTTTTGGCAGTGTTTCAATAAAAGAATGAATGTGGGCATTCTTGGCCGCTTCCACCACTTCTTCCAAAGTGGCATCGGGTTTTCCGAAGGCAATGTTGTCAAAGACTGTACCTTTGAAAATCCAGACATCCTGCATAACCATGGCAAAGGACTTTCTCAAACTGTCTCTTGTCACATCAAAAATGTCCGTGCCGTCAATGGTTATCCTTCCTTCATCTATATCGTAAAAACGCATTAAAAGATTAACCATGGTGCTTTCGCCTGCGCCTGTAGGTCCAACTATTGCTATGAGATTGTTTTTGGAGACATCAATATTTAAATCCTTAATCAACGGAACACTGGAATCATAGGAGAAGGAAACCTTCTGAAAGGAAACCGTTCCATCTTTTACTTCAAGCACATTGCTTGCGTCCTCTTTTTCAGGGTCGGCATCTATTAATGAGAATACACGCTTCAAGGAAGCTATGGCATTCTGCATCTGGGTTGTCACACCAGTTATTTCATTTATTGGTTTTGCAAACTGGGTGGCATAGCTGAGCATTGCAGCAATCTGCCCAACACTTATGCTTCCGTTGATTGCAAGCCATCCTCCGGAAACACCAACAGCAATGTATGAGATATGGTTTACGAACCTGGTGGTTGGGTTTACAAGGGAGGAGTAAAACTGAGCCTTTTGTCCTGCCTTGTACAGTCTTGCATTTATTTCCTCAAACTTTTTATACTGGGTGTCTTCCAGTAAGTAAGTTTTGATTACAGGCATGCCGCTTATGGATTCTTCAGCAAGTCCTCCCAGTTCTCCTATAATACTCTGCTGCTGTTTGAACATTTCAGATGATCTGGAGGTTATGAACTTGGCAATTATTATGGAAAGTGGTGTAATCAGAAGAACTGCAAAGGCTACAAAAGGGCTCATAAATGCTAAAAAAACCAAAGTTCCAACAACGGTAATTATGCCTGTAAGCATTTGAGTCAGAAGCCCTAATAGTCCTTCTGTCATGTTTTCAATGTCCACTGACAAAATGCTGATAATATCTCCATGCTTGTGCGTGTCAAAATATTTTACAGGCAGGTTGTGCAGCTTTTCAAAAGCATCCTTGCGAATGTCCTTTGCTGTAAAATTTGCCACCTTGTTTGCAAGCAAGGGAGCATATCGAGTTAGTATGAAGGAGGATAGATAGAGCAGGAGAAGAAGGCCAATGTTTTTTACAAGTGCATCCATGTCTACTCCTTGTTCTCCAGCAACCGAGTCGATAGCCTTGCCTATGACCCTCGGTGCAACAAGGGCGAGAATGCTGCCTAGAAGGGAGCATGCAAAGGTTAGGAAAAGCATTCCTTTGTATTTTGACAGGTAATTCCATACTCTTTTAATCATCCATATCACCACCCAGCTGCGTTCTGCAAAGCTCCTGATAAACCTCACATTCCTCCATCAGGGTTGAATGCTCTCCAAAGCCAATCATTCTGCCTTTTTCAAGCACCAGTATGTTGTTGCAGTTTTTTACACTGCTTATTCTCTGTGAAACTATTATCTTGGTCATCTCATATTTAGAAAGATTCTCCCTGACTCTTGATTCCGTCAAATAGTCAAGAGCACTCAAACTGTCATCCAGAATCAATAAATCAGGCTTTCTTGCCAGTGCTCTTGCAATGCTGAGTCTTTGTTTTTGTCCTCCTGACAGATTGGTTCCGTCTCTTTCAATCTCATGGCTGAAATTGCTGTCCTTTTTCATAATGAACTCAAGAGCTTCAGCATTCTTTGCGGCTTCATGTATATCCTCCATTGTTGCGTCCTTGTTTCCCTGACGTATGCTCTCTTCTATGGTACCGCTGAATATGATGGATTTTTGGGCAACCAGCGCAACAGAATTTCTTAGGGTATCGATGTTGTAGCTTTTTATGTCTTTGCCGAATATTCTTATGCTTCCCTTGTCTGCATCGTAAAGCCGCATTATCAGGTTTGTGAGGGTGGTTTTCCCGCTTCCAGTACCGCCGATAATGCCAAGGCTTTCTCCTCGTTTTAATTTGAAGGATATGTCTGAAAGGACATAAAATCCTTCATTGTAGGAGAAACATACATCATCAAACTCCACCGCATATTCTGCATACTTGTCTAACTCCTGGGTTCCTCCATCGGTTATTGAAGTACTTTGCTCAAACACCTCATTAACCCTCTGAGCCGATGCGTAAGCTCTTGTAAAGAGGATGACAAGGTTTGCAGTAACCAAAAGAGCTGTGACCATGTAGGAAATGTAGTTGATGAACGCAATTATTTCTCCTTGGGTCATGTTGCCCAGTTTTATGCTGATGCCTGAGAAGTAGAGGACAAGTATAATTGCAATATTCATAATCATGGTGGTGGCAGGGTTTAAAAGGGTAGAGACTCTTCCTGCCTTGACCGACATGTTTGCAAATTCCGTGTTAAGGTTGTCAAAGCGTTTTTTCTCCCTGTCCCTTCTTGCAAAAGCCCTTATCACTCTTACACCTTGCAGGTTTTCCTTGACTACCAGGGTCAGTGAATCCAGCGTCGCCATCACCTTTTTGTAAAGGGCGATTGTCTTTTTCATAATAAAGTAGACAATAGTCACTAGTATGGGCAGGGTAAGAATGATTATGAGAGAGAGCCTGGCATTTATGTACAATGCCATGACTATACTTCCAAGGGATATGAAGGGCGCTCTTATTACCAGCCTTATCAGCATTGCTACTGCAAGCTGCAAAGTGTTAATGTCATTTGTCAGTCTTGTTGTATACCCCGTTGTTCCAATTTCATCAAGTTCCTTGGATGAGAGGGACATGATGTGTTTGAACAGGGCGTTTCTCACATCCGTTCCAAAACCCTGGGAGGCTATGGAAGCTGAATACTGACAAATGAGCGCACTTAAAAGGCCTACTGCTGCAATTACCAGCATGAGGCCTCCCATTTTCAATATGTAGCTTGTGTCCTTGTTTTGAACTCCTATATCTACAATGCTAACCATTAGGGTTGGAATCAAAAGTTCAAGTATAGCTTCCAATAGCTTGAATGAAGGACCAACTACAAGCTGTTTTTTGTACGGTTTCAAAAATGATAAAATCCTTCTCATTACAACTCCATATTTACTCTTTCTCTTATTCCAATTAATTCTTCAGCTTTTATATCCGTAGTCTTGTACGATAATTTCTCTTTTATACTACCACCTATTATTTCAAGCACATTTTCCCTGCCAATTTTATCAGACAAAGCCTTCAGTGCACGCATATCCTGGAGGGCTTCTCTAAAAACTTCAGACCTGATGGATGACAAGGGTTTTCCATCTTCATTTGGATAGAGAACAAAAGTGTCTCCTCCTGGAACCCATCCTCCTCCGGTGCTGTTTGTGAAGGGATCGATTTCCTCAATCGAAAGCCAGGAATTGTAGAAGTTTAGGCCCCACTGCAAGAATCCCTTAATGTCGTACTTGAACAGTATCAATCCAAGCAATCTGTTCCTGGATGAAGGGAAGGCAAGAAACCTGTTTGATACGGTCACCTGGCCGCAGCAGTAATAGGTCCAGAGTTCTTCAATGTTTTCCTCAAGAAACGGCCCCAAATGATCCAATGACGGAATAGGGCAGGTAACAAGTCCTTCTTTATAGAATTCGATGGAACTGAGAGCATCAAACATCTTGAAGCCTTTCAAATGCTCTTTCAAGAACATGGCACTGCTTTTATAGTCTTCCAGCATGGATAGGTTAGGCTCGTCGGATACATGGAAGTAGCAATTGTCCGCAATTCCCAGATCTTTGAGCACCTTCACCAGTTCAGGAAGAAGCTGTGACAAAAAGCTTCTGTACTCACTGCCGTGGGCATCCGTCTCCCAGCCAAACAATTTTTTGTACTCTCCATTTTCATATCCCATTATTTTTGGTGCGTGTTTGCAGCCCCATTGGGTGAATAGGTGGGATATTTCATAATATTCGATATTTGATCTCTTGCACATGTCCACCCACCTTGCAAGCTTGTCAAAGTTGAAGGAGTAGCTGTCGCCATTTTTGTAAACATCCACAAGCTGGATGGTTCTTCTTTCGCCACCCACTCTGGTATCCAGTGGGGGAGTGAATATGGGGGTAAGAAGCATGTTGACGCCATGTCTTGCAGCTTCCTTTGCAAATTCCTCCGTTATCTTCCAGTATTCTTCAGAATTAAACTCGATATTGTAATAGTTGCAAAGACAATCCGTGTGAAACCAGTTTGTACACTTGAAGTCGTACCTGGGAAGTTCCTTGTCCAGAACCTTTAATTCAAAAGATGCGCTCTCTTGAGCATCCCCGCTACTTATGGCAGCTGTGATGGTGTAGGTACCACTTTCAATATTCTCTCCGTTGATAGTAATCCATACGCTTCTGTAATTGTTTTTGAACGCCCACAATTGTTTTGGCATCGGCCTTAATATGTCGGGAAAAAGACCAGGCCATGGGTGTTCCAGTACTCCTGTGGCGTTATCATACATGGCCAAATCACAAGGAACATAGTCCACAAACCTTACACTTAATGAATCTCCCAGGTCATGCGCTACCTCAAGTTTTACGGGCATGTTGGAAACAGGTGCGTTATGACATAGCTTGTAGGCAAACTGAAAGGAATAGTATTCGTTTTTCAGCATTGTTGCCTTGTATAAAGGCTTTGCCTCAAAGGGAAGATCCATAAATACTCTTTCTAAAGAGCTGATGGGAAGAATCTCAAACATGGCAATACTCCTTTACTCAATATTCACTATTTCAAACCCTTCATCCTCAGCCAGTTGACTGAGCAGATTGAGTGCGTTTTCAAAATCGTCGTCCTCTTCCGTCTTTTCCTGCTCCTTTTCTCCTGTATAAGTACTAGCACTGAAAGCTTCTAGTTCGTCTTCCATTAAAAGCTTTACTTTCATCGGTTTTCCAAAGGCAATGGACGCAGACTCGTCCAATATGTCAAATACATTGTTCCTTACAACCATGTCCATCATCATTTTGTTGGAAAAAGCAATTATCAAATAATTTGGTTCAAGAACAAAACCTTTGCTGTTAACCCTTATCAAAGCAGATATTGAGGATTTGTTTTTGTCGGTGATATTCTGCAAAAAGTCATTCCAATCCAAAGTGTCAATGGGTTTTGCGTTTTTTGACTCTTTCTTGGGCTTGGCTTCATCAATCTCTTCTTTTTTTGGTTCTGGCTTTGGCTCTTCTATCTTTTCTTCTTTTTTCTTTTCGACTTTTTCCACCTTTTCATCCGCAGTAACAACAGGGGTAACTTGCGTATATTTCAGACCGTTGGCTACCAAATCTGCCAGCTTGCTTTCAAGCAAACTTATTCTGTCTTCCATGTCATCTTCAGTGCTTGTTCTTCTGTCGCACAGGTTAAGCATTCCAGCTTCAAATACAATTTTCCTTTGCACTGCCCATTTCAGGTTGTTTTCCAGTTTGGACAGCTCTTTTACAAGGTATGCAATTTCCTTTGTGTTTGTAAGGCTGGAGAGCTTTTTCAATCTTTCAATTTCCTCGTCATCTTCATAGAGGAGTTCCTTGGGATTGTCAATATTAAGAACAATGAGCAGGCTTCTGAAAAGACGCATAAGCTCCGATATGAAGTTTGAAGGATCTCTACCATCCGCAAAGATGCTGTCTGAAAGCTTTAATATGGATCCTCCGTCCTGCAGAAGTAGCTTTTCTGCAAACTGTTCTATGAACATTCTGTCCAGTGAACCTGAAGAATCCCTTGCAGCTTTCAATGTTATGTTGTTTTGGCTTGCAGCTATTGTCTGGTCAAGAATGCTTATGGCGTCTCTTAATGCACCATCTGCTTTCTGAGCTATAAAGTTAAGAGCCTGTGTCTCATACTTTACTCCAATATCTTTGCATATTTCTTCAAGACGGGCCATTATTCCCTGTCTTGATATGCGTTTGAAGTCGTATCTTTGGCATCTTGAAAGAATTGTCACCGGGAGTTTGTGGGGCTCTGTGGTTGCCAGTATAAATACAACTCCGCTTGGAGGTTCCTCCAAAGTTTTAAGGAGAGCATTGAAAGCTCCTGTAGACAACATGTGAACCTCGTCTATGATGTATACTCTGTATTTGGAAATGGAAGGAGCGTAGTTTGTTTCATCGATTATTGCCCTTATGTTGTCAACGCCGTTGTTCGAAGCTGCATCTATTTCCGATACGTCAAGGATCTGTCCTGACAGTATGCCCTTGCATATGTCGCATTCGTTGCAAGGGTTGCCTTCTTTTGGTGATAGGCAGTTTATAGCCCTTGCAAAAATTTTCGCAAGGGTGGTTTTACCGGTACCTCGTGTTCCACAAAAAAGATAGGCATGGGCGATACGTCCTGTTTTGACTGTGTTTTTCAGTATTGTGACAATGCTTTCCTGTTCCACAACCTCATCAAATGTAAGAGGTCTCCATTTTCTGTAAAGAGCTACATATGCCATTTTCTTACCTTCCTTCATGTGATGAATAAAGCCAACCCTACTGGGTGTAACCGGGGAAACTTACGGCACACGATAGGTCACGCTTACCGCTGCTTCCTTCCGGACCTGACGGGGTTCACGTTCTAGCGTTGCGTAAGACCCGGCTACACCCATAAGGGTTGGCCAGCTGAAATATATTCTACTATAGTTTTGTATTTAATGCAATAGTAGTTTTTTCAACCGTTGAAATTGTGTTTTTTTAGGAATATAATCAGATTTGTGTCACCAAATGTTAGCTTCGTGTGTGTATATGTTGAAGGGAGTTGGAAGTTGTTGATTCCTGTCGAAAAATATGGGGATATGCTCTACAGGTTATCCGTGTCCATGTTGCGCAACAAGCAGGATGCCGAAGATTCGGTTCAGGATACATTTATGAGATACCTTGACAAAAAGCCCAAATTCAACGATGAGGAACACGAAAAGGCATGGCTTCTTCGTGTTTGCACCAACATTTGTAAAAACAAACTAAGAACCATTAAAAGACATGAATATGTCAGCATGGAGGATTTTGTGGCTTACGAATTTACATACAAGGATTTTACCATATTTGATGCAGTCTCCAAACTCCCAGAAAAGTACAAAACAGTTGTTCTTCTCTATTACGTGGAAGAGTACAAGGTTGATGAAATCGCCAAGATACTGGATATTTCTTCTTCTGCGGTAAAGAAGAGATTGCAAAGAGCTAGAGAGATGCTGAAAGTTTACGAGGATGATTGCAACTAAAACACATGAGGTGAGAGAATTGAAAAGAATTTTAATCTTGATATGTGTAATTGCAAATATGTTGGGTGTTTGTGTATACTCCAATGACAATGCAATTAGTGAAAGCGAAATGGAAAGCCTTATCGTAGAGTCGTTTGAGTTTATTTACAATCTTTTCCTTTATACTGACAACATTATTGATGAAAATGCATCACCTGTTACCTCTGGTGCTGATAAATACTATCCTGGAATAGGGGATTACAAAAGCCTTGAGCAACTTGAAGAAAAGATGTGGTCTTTATATACCGAAGAAATGCAAACGTTGATTGACAAGGAATTGGAGAAATATAAAAAGATTGTTGTTCAGGGAGATGAGGTGTACTACCGCAAAAGTGATGAGCAGGATGTGTATTCGCTGCCCGAAAAGCTGATGGAGAATATTAGAGTGGAATACAACAAGGATGGAGAAGCATACGTTATTGTTCTTTATCTTTACTACGATCATGGTTTTAATGATATAGAGATATATGTAAGGCATATAGGTGTATATATTAGAAAGACTGAAGAAGGTGTGAGGATATGCGATGTAAATTATGTTCCAAAATATTTTGGAGTGATGCCCAAAGATAAGGGTGGTGCAATAACTCCGGATGAAGTTAGGATCCTTGCTCAAAATGCGTATCAGTTGTCTTTTTTTTTGCAAAACGGAGCATATAACGAGTTTCTGTTCAATTTGTCTGGCCTGGGCAGTGAAGATGCAGATATAAAGAGCGAATTTGGGTTTGTAAAAATTCCCTGCAGGGGTTTTCAATTCTATGAGGACTGGGTAAACCTGGTGAAAGGGGTGTTCACAGACGACATAATTAATGAGGTGCTTGGAAAAGAGAATAACAAGGGCTTTATTAAAGAAGGTGACAGAGTATGCCTCCTTTATATCGGTGCACAGTATATTCCTTTGAAGTTTTACCCCGAAATGTGTCGGATAATATCCAGTGATGAGGAAACGGCACAGGCAGAGATGGTTTTGGAGTACCATCATGACCCAATGTATGAGAATATTGAGAAAGTGCATCTTATGGCGGAGTTCGTAAAAACTGATGACGGGTGGAGATTAAGTGGCGGTAACTACTACGAGTACCTGTTTGGCGGAAGAAATCCTTTCCTTGAAAACCCGCAAACAAACGATATCACATATTTTGTTCTTCTGGTTCCTTTTGTCTTGTTGATGCTAACTTTGTTGAGAAAGCAAAGGAGATGGGCTTAACATGACTGGCAAGGATATAAAGGATACGATAAGAAAAATAAAGGCGGACAATCAGCTTATTGAAAGAGTAAAGAAGCTGGAGCCCAGAAAATCTTTGAAAAAGGTTAAAGGTGCTGAAATTTTAGGAACGGTTGCAGCTGCTTGCTGGATTCTGGTGGCTGCAGTCATTCTGCTGAACTATGTGGCATATGACTACAACAATGATCCTGTGCTGATCAATACACCTACCGAGGAACCTGTAACTACAGTGCATGCAACTGCAACATACATGAGTCCCACCTTTACTCCTGAACCTACATCAAGCCCAACCCCGGTACCTTACAAAATATTGAATAGCAGGACCAGCAGCATAAAACTGCAGCTTTCTGAAAAGCTTGCAAGCAGCAAACAGTTTGATTTTGTTGTAGCAGAGGACAATGTATATTTGTCCGTGCATGATGAATCAAGCAAGTTATATAGTCTTTACAATGTTGACATAAAGTCAGGCAGCTTGACAAGGATATCATCGGGTGTGGAAGACTTGAAGATAGGGAAGAAATACGTTGTATACAAGTCAGGGAACAGGTACTACTGCAACTCCTATTCCTGGGACGATGAAAAAATACTACCGATTGATACGGATAATCTGATTGATGTATACATGGTTTCAGAAGACTTTGTTGTATACGCAGAAGCATTATCAGGCTCAAAATCCTTCATTTGTTATTACCTGATAAACATGAAAACATGCGAGAAATCCCTGGTATATGAGATACCGGTACATGGTTCTTTGAATGTAGGCATACCATATATTCCTGAACCATTTTACATGAGTGGAAACTACCTGGTATTCCTGAATGTGAACAAGACTTCCATTAAGGTATACAACATGGATTCAAAAAAACAGCAGAATGTTGATGTAAGGATTGACAGTTTTAGTGGTATTGGAATATATGGCAGTACATTGTATTTTGCAGGTCAACCAAGTAACGGGATTTCAAAAATGAACTTGAGCATACTGGGTAATGCATATTCTGTTCCGCTTTTAGAACTGGAATCTTTTAAAGGGGAGCCTGCCTTTTACTCGGACAAAATGTTTGTTTTTGATCTGAACGGCCTAAGCGGCTTGTTCATGGTGGATTTGGCATCGATGGATTTCTATTTGGTTGAAGGTGTATCCGTTGATAATAACTTTATGTATGTAAGTGACAAGTTGATTGTTTTGGTTGACGAGGTTGATGCATCAATAGGAACTCTCCATATCAGAATTGTAGAAATAGAATGATGTCAGGAAGCCTGGATGGTTGTCCAGGTCTTTTTTTATGTTTGACAAAAGGGAAGTAATAAACTAAAATCTGGATAAGGTTTGTAGTTACAAGGAGGATTTCAAGTGAAGAAAAAATGGGCTGGTGCAATAGCACAACTTCTTCCGCATGTGTATTTGTTATTGTCAATACTTTCGTTCTTTTTGCTGAGCTTGCCTTTTGAGTTGGCTTTTTTCATGGGTTCATACTCTCTTTTGAATTCTTTTCTGGCATTGCTGGCTGTAGATAATGAAGTGTTACAAATCATGTCCTTTGTATATTTCATTACTTTTCTTGTTTCCTTGTTTGTCATATACTTTAGAACGGTTATAAAAAAGCGTTATAAAGGTTTTTTTGTTCTTACTGCAGTTGATTTTGCAGCTGGTATAATATTTTTCATTGGTCTTTTTGCAAATGGTGTTTTTTTCGTACCGCATGTATTGGCATTGGTACTAAGATTTGTACTCTGCGTATTTTTGTATTACTATTTAAATAAAATTTAGATAGGATCCTGCATATGACAACAAACAAAAAGTTAAATACTACTCTATGGGAACTTGTTTTGGGCGGGGATAAATATATCCTTTAGCAAAACAGTGTGGGTGAGGTTGTTTTAACCAGTTTGGAGCATAAATTCTGCAAAGAAACCGGGCTTTGATTATTCTGTAGAATAACAAAAGGGGCTGTACAGCCAATGTCATTAACTTAAGAGATCGCAATACATGTTTTGTTGCGATCTCTTAGTTTATTTCAAATCTTAAATTAACTGGCACGGTATTTTATTGATCCTTCTAATACACTTTATCTTTGTCTTGTT
>JAAYLF010000311.1 GCA_012522035.1 Clostridiaceae bacterium | reverse complement strand
TTTTCCTACCGAGTACAATTTCTCCTCATAGTCCACGCTTAGTGGAAAAAAGTCGATACCTTCCCTCGGTTCCTTCGATGCTGTTACAGTTGACAATACAACCGTATCACCATACCTGACAAGACAAGAACCGTTTGCCAATTGTGCCATCTTCCCTGTTTCAACTGTTAGTGGGCGTCCAGCTAATTCCATTGTAAATGTTCTGTGCATAAATTCTCCTCCTTTTAGCAACAGGACGCGTGCGGTAGCTCGTAGATTCTATGCCTGCAAGTACAGACACACAATCTACTCTCTACTGCCTGCGCCCCATGCTATCTTAAATTTTTATTATTTTAACCAATTCACAGCGAAAAATAAACAGAAACAAAGAGCGGAAAAAACCGCTCTTGAAAACGAAAGACTACTTTCTAAGTTCAAGTCTTTCAATTAATGAACGATATCTGTTTACATCCACCTTCATCAGATAGTTAAGCAGACCTCTTCTCTGACCAACCATCATAAGCAGACCTCTTCTTGAATGATGGTCTTTCTTATGCTTTTTGAGATGTTCATTAAGATGGTTGATTCTCTCTGTAAGCAGTGCAATCTGAACTTCTGGAGAACCTGTGTCTCCTTCATGAATTGCAAATTCCTTAATGATTTCCTGTTTTCTTTCCTTTGTCATAATTTTCTCCTTTATATATAAATATTTTGCCCGGAATCCTAGTATATGGTTGGAGCTTCCATAAACCAGGAAACGGTCTAAACAATTATACCACTAATTATTTTTTATGTAAAGCACGACATTCCAACCGATCCTCTTTCCCAATTCTCATATGATCTTCCAGAACTGCTAAATGCAAAATGGTTTTAGTAATAGTATACCCTTCACTATTCATACAAACCAATCAAACAAATTTTTGATTTTTTGAATTTTTCTCGAAATTTTCTATTGACACGACCTTTTTACTATGCTAACATATGTTCGTACGAACATATGTGCGATTTTGGGGAGGTTGGTACAATGAGAAGTTTGATAGCAGAGTGCAGAGATCCGGAAGAAATGCTAAGTCTATTGAGAAAAAGAAGAATTGAAAGGAAAAGAAGAACTATAAGGCTAAGGGTTGTAGCGTTTGTATTCATTGTCACGTCTCTATTGCTTGTAGTTACGGTTTGTGCAAAGAGCATAAAAACCAAACCCCAGACAACGTATAAGACAGTAGTGGTGGAGCAGGGAGACACTCTTTGGGACTTGGCAAAAGAATATTATCCTGACATGGAGATAAGAAGAGCGGTATATGAACTAAAGAAGATAAACAACTTGCAAGACGCAACAATATATGAAGGACAAAGCCTTAAAGTGCCCGACATTGACAATGATTGAGATAAATATTATTATTGTTGGTGATAAATATTTTAGGGTGTTGGGACATGTACTTTAAAACAGAGGAAATCAGAATAGATAATCTGCCTTATGATATTGAAGAATTCAAGAAAACAGCTGTAGAAAAAATGGTTGATCCCGTTAATACAGCTGTTCTATTTATTTTTGCCCTGAATATCTACGCAGAAGACGCAGACAAGGGAAAAGAATTTCTTTCCTTCCTTATACACGACTTTGAGAATGCGATAAGTTTTAGCAATATTGCAAAAAACAACAACATAGCAAAATCATATCTGAAAGGTGCCGAACCTTCCAATAAATATACTCCCAGCCAGCCTCTTACTGTTGTTGTTAAATACGATGAGGAAAGAGGCAGAATAAAACATCTAAAAACCGTATACATTGGCTGTGGCGGTGTTGATAGTTACAGACCTCTTACACTAGTCAGAGTAAAAAGAAGAAAGCTCCCCTTCAAACACAAGCACGACCTTTGGTTCGTATATGATTACCCCTCCATAATATTGGATGTAAAGGAGGCGGATCAATGAGATTTATCCACCTTGCCGACTTGCACATCGGTAAAAGAATAAAGGAATTCAGCCTGCTCGAAGACCAGGCATACATACTTGAAAGGATAGTTGAGATTACTGAAAAGGAAAAGGCGGATGCTGTCATCATAGCAGGCGATTTATACGACAAAAGCGTCCCTCCAGGAGAAGCAGTACCTGTGCTGGATGATTTTCTTACCCGTCTTTCCGAAATGGACAAGACTGTTTTCATAATCTCCGGAAATCACGACTCAAGCGAAAGACTGTCTTTTGGAAGCAGACTTCTTAAGAAAAACAATATACATATAATTAGTACGTTTGATGGAAGTTTGTCAAAAACCGTAATGGAGGACGAATACGGCAGTATAAATGTTTTTGCCCTGCCCTTTGTCCGTCCTGCAAGAGTTCAGAAATTTTTTCCGGACAAGACAATATCAAGCTACGAGGATGCACTGGTTGATATAATAAATGATGCAAAGGGCAAAGGAATTCTTGTGCCAAATGAAAGGAATATCCTCATTTGCCACCAGTTTGTTACAGGTACTTCAAGCCCCATACTCTCTGATTCGGAATCAACGATAGTTGGCACGCTTGAAAACATAAGCTGTGAGATATTTGAGGATTTTGACTATGTTGCCCTAGGGCATCTTCATTGTCCGCAGTCCGTTGGCAGGGAAACCATACGCTACGCAGGTTCGCCTCTTAAATACTCCTTTTCGGAAGTGAACCATAAAAAAAGCGTGACGGTTGTTGACATCGATAAAAACAAAGTGAGTATAAAAGAGAGTCCGCTGACTCCTGGAAGGGATATGAGAAAGATAAAGGGAAAGCTTAAAAACCTGATATCTCCCGAGGTTTGCGAGGAAATTTGCAGCGACTTCATACATGCCACCTTGACGGATGAAAATGATCTTTACGAACCCCTTGCCACTTTACGTGCATATTATCCCTACATACTCCATATGGAACATATAAAAGAATCGGAGTTTTCAAATGAAAACAATGAAACATCTGTATATGACAGGATAAGCAAAAACCCAATAAAGCTTTTCAAGGAATTTTATGAGGAAACCAAGCAGAAAGAGTTTCATGAGCATAAACAAAAACTGCTTGAAAAAGTGTTGAAAGAAGAATTAGAGGAGTTTTGCCATGATACCCATTAGACTTAAAATATGTGGTTTTGGTCCATACAAGGACGAAACAGTTTTGGAGCTTGACAAACTTGGCCGCAGCGGCCTTTTTCTCATAACCGGTGATACAGGCAGCGGCAAAACAACAATTTTTGACGCCATTGCCTTTGCTCTATATAGTGTTGCCAGCGGAAAAAACAGAAACGACACTTCAGGGTTAAGGAGTGATTTTGCCACCAGCAACACCCAAACCTATGTGGAGTTCACATTCCTGTACAAAGGAAAAGAGTATGTGGTGCGAAGAAATCCAAGATACACAAGAGCAAAGAAAGTAGGAAGCGGAACCACCGAAGAAAACGCATATGCCACCCTGGAACTGGATAACAAAGTCATCGTCGATGGGGACAGAAATGTAACAAATTATATCAGGGAGCTTTTTGCTCTTGATTGGAACCATTTCAGACAAGTAGCAATAATTCCCCAAGGCGAGTTCATGGATTTCCTGCTGGCATCCAGTGGTGAGAAAGAAGAGCTTTTCAGAAAAATTTTCGACACATCCCTGTACAGCAGAATACAGGATATCCTGAAAAAGAAAAGCCAGGATTATCTTAAGATAACGGAGGAGTATAAAAACAGTCTTGTCCAGTATGTTAACGGAATAAAGATTCCCAAAGAAAGCAACCTTTACAATGAATTCTCCGAATACAAGGACAACAATGCGGTGGTTTTGATTAATGAAATCATGGATTTGGTTGCAAGGCAAAACAAGGAGGATTTATATAAAGTTAATGAAAATCGAAAGCAATTTAAAGAAATTGATGACACCTTGACTTTGAAAAAGGTTGAATACAGTGAAGCGGAAAAACTCATAAAATACTTTAATGATTTGAAAGAATATGAAAAGGAATACAATATCCTTCTTGAAAAAGACGAGTACATAAACAGGCAAATTGATAATATTTCACGAATTGAAAAGTCAGTCAATCTGATTCTTCCTCTTGATAAAAAAATGCAGGAAGATTATGCGGACTTTATTAAAATTGAGTTTGCCGTAAAAAAGCACAGGGAAAATATAAATGACCTTGTAGTAAAGCTGGAAAAGGCAGAGAAAGACCTGACCAAGGAGCAGGAGAACGAACCCTATCGCAGACATCTAAACGCCAGAATAGAAGGCATTAAATCCAAACTGCCCGAGTACGAGAAATTAGGCCAATTAAAGGACAAAATGTCCTCACTGCAAAAACAGACGGACGATGCACAAAAGAAATTGAACAAGGTAAAAGGAGAGGCAGACAAGCTTTCTCAGAAGGAAAAGGATTTGTCATATCATCTTGCTACCTTAAAGGATGCAGAATCCAACTACTACAACTTTAAATATGCTTTGGATAATGCAAGGAAACAAGAAGAAGAAATCAAACAACACATTGCGACCATAAAAGAAATAACTGATGTTCAAACGAAATACAGTCAGCTTGAAAAGCAGTACAAGAAACATGAAAAAGAATACTTGCATGCAGACAATATATATGCCGTAAAACTCTCTGAATTCCTAAGAAACCAGGCAGGCATACTGGCAAGAAATCTTGAAGAAAACACTCCCTGTCCCGTATGCGGCTCTTTGGAGCACCCAAATCCTGCTTCCTATCAGGATACTGCCACCACCAAGGAAGAGTTGGAACTTTTGAAAAACGACAAAGAGACCAAGGAAAAAAGACTGAATAAAATATCCATAGAGCTTTCTCAGTGGAAAGAAAGACTAAGGCTTCTTGTGGATATTGCAGCAAATATGGACAAGGACTTTGCTATTGATAGTATTCCATATGCCTTGGACAAGCTTGAGAACAAGCTTAAAGCTTTGAATATTGGTTTGCTCGAAGAAAGGTTTTTCAAAGAAGAAAAAAGGCTTGAAGAATACAAAAAAATGCAGGTGGAGCTTGAAAAAACAAAGGAGGATTTATCAAACAAGAAACAGGAGCATGATGCATTTTTCGATATGTTCAACAATTTGAACAGTGACAGGATCAAAGCAGAGGCGGAATACAACTCTTTAAGAACCTCCTTTGAGTACAAAAACAAAACAGAAGCGGAAAATGCCATAAGAACCCTTTCGGAAGAGTATGACAAATCAATGGAAAAACTTGATTTGTGTATTCAAAAGGTCAACTTACTCAAAACAGAACTGGAAAAAGAAAGGGTGCTCCTTTCAAAAAATGAATCGGATCTGGCTTCAACCAGGGAAAGGTTTGAGAATTTGAAAAAGGAATTCCACGATTCACTTGTTGTCCACAATATTAGTGAGGAAATGTATAAGGAGTTGGTTGAATGCAAGGATCAGCTTGAATCCATGAAAGAAGAGGTTGAAACCCACAAGGAGAAAAAGTTGAATGCAAAGAACAAGATAAATATGTTAAAACAAACCCTTGAAGGAAAAACCATGCCTGATTTGCAAGGCATACAAGAAAGCATTAAAGAGCTGGAAGAAAAGAAAGAAAAAATCCAAAACGAATACGAAATTCTTTTTTCCAGGTATTCTGCAAACAAAGACAGTTTGGAGAATATTAGAAAGACAAATGTACACCTTTTGCAAGCAAGTCAGAGCTATGTGGAAGTTGAAGAACTGTCTTCCGTTGCCAACGGAAACTGCAAAGGAGTAAGGAAAATTACTTTTGAGAGGTATGTCCAGGCAATGTACTTTGAAGAAGTCATCAAAACTGCAAACAAGAGGCTGTATGCTATGACTGAAAGATACCAGCTGGCAAGAAAAGAAGAGACTGACATGCGTCAAGGTGTAGGTTTGGATCTTGAAGTTATAGACGCTTACACAGGGAAAAGCAGAAGCGTAAAGTCCCTTTCCGGTGGTGAAACCTTTATCGCCTCACTGGCTCTTGCACTTGGACTTTCCGACATGATTCAAAAAAACTCAGGAGGCATCCACATTGACACCTTGTTTATAGATGAAGGTTTTGGTACTTTGGACTCTGAATGCCTCGAACTTGCACTAAAGACCTTGGGTGCCTTGTCTCAAAACAACCGCTTGATAAGTATTATTTCCCACGTTCCCGAGCTTAGAGAACGAATTGACAGAAAAATAGTTGTCACAAAAACAAGACTTGGAAGTAATGCACATATTGTATAAATAATAAACACCGGGGTTGAACCCGGTGTTTATCTATTCATTAACTATTTTTACATTATGGTCTCGTTTCATTTTCAAAGAGTTCAGTCCATTTTTCATTTGCCAGCTCCTCTATTTCTTTCAAGCTGTCATAGTAGCTTTGCGAACCGTTGAAATGCCTTACAAACACATTCAGCATTCTTTGAGTTATAATATTTGCAACGGCATTAGGAACACGACAGTGGAACTTTCCTACCGTATCGGCTTCAGGGAAGCTGACAAAAGCATCATAGTTAATCTCGTCTGGATCATAAGGCTGTCTCCAGAAATCCTCTTGGGCCAGGTTCTTTGTTAGAGGTACCGAACCACCAGTTTGTCCATTGTATGCCCTCTGTCCTTCGTCTGTAAACAGGAACAGCGCAAATGCCGCAGCGGTATCAGGTCTCTTTGTTCTGTTGTATACAGCAAATCCTGTAGCACCTGTTCCAACTCTGTGGATTGGGAATCTTGGCCAGTTGGCAATGTTCCAATCCAATCCCTTCATCTCATAAGCCAAACCTGTATTGTGAAGTCCGGGGAACACGCCTGCTTTAAATATAACATCTTCATTCATAACCTTGTATCTGGATGCAATCGCAACACTTGCCGAAGTACCTTCTGGCTTCAACAAGAACTCTTCCATAGCCTGGATTTGCTCGGTAAATCCTTGAAGTACATTTTGGTCACTTACAAAGTTTACTCTCTTGTTTACCTGATCGTACCATTTTCCTCCCCAGCCTTCAAGGAATGGAATTAAATGCGGACCATATGAAACGTCCCATCCAGCACCAACTCTTGAAATCGTTCCATCGTCTTCCTCACGAACCAGCTTTCTGCAGTAATCTTTGAAATCTTCCCATGTCCAGTCTGCAGGGGGAGTATCCAAGCCTACTTCTTGTAGTGCAGTTGCATTGTAGAACAGAACTATATGTGTATGGTCTCTTGCAGCCATGTAAAGCTGGCCTTCAGCAACACCCAGGTCGTAAATACCGGAGTATACGTTGCTGATATCGATGTCAAGAACTTCAAGATAAGCACTAAGCGGCATCAAAACTTTGTTTTCCACTGCGTACCTGTAAATCTCATCTTCCCAACAGAAGAAGACGTCTCCGATGTCTCCGGATGCTATACGCGCATCTCTGTTGTCACCGGTCGAAAAGTCCAGGTTGACAGTGGCATCCTTGTATTTATCCTGAAATGCTTGAGCGAAATACGACAGAGACAACTTGCTTTCATCATCTAACGCAAGGAAATATGTAACGCTTATGTGCCCTGATACGTTCGCCTTATATCCTGGGGGCAAGGCGCCTGATTGAACGTCGCCTCTACTACATCCACTCAATAAAATAAAGAGAAGTACCAGAAAAACGGCTGTAAAAGTTTTCAAATACCTGGCCATCATAAACCTCCTGATTCTTAATAACTTAATTAAATGATAACACATAGTAAAGAAAATTTCTACATATTTTTAATATTATTTTGCATATTTTTTTTGGAACAATTTATATTTTGTCAGCAAGCCCAATTATGTTATAATTATATTACATTTTTGTGGAGGTACTGACATGAGTGAGAAGAGATCAAAATCAAGAAAAAGAATTAAACTACGTGCTCCCAGTACTAAGGCACTCTTGTACATTTTCCTGTTTTTTCTGGTTTGCAGTGCTATATCTGTAGCATTGTTCAAGATATCCGAAAAGAACCCTGATATAGTGGACGAATATTACAATTCATTCGTTTTCAAAGCAATCACACTGCCTTCAAAAATATTTGTCTCGATTTTCCCCTTCTCAGTATCCGAGATTGCTCTGATAACTGTAATTGTATTTGTCATTTCATACTTTATCCGCACAATAGTGCTTACAGTAAAAAGAATACGTAAAAAACAAGGCAAAATATACATGCCTGCAGTCCGCTACATATTATCAATAGGAATATTGATTACAGGAATCATAACCATGTTTGTTGTAAACGGAGGTCTCAATTACAACGGAATAACCTTTGCCGACAGGTCCGGGCTTGTGCTTGTTGAAACATCTACAGAGGAGCTGGAGGAACTCTGCATGTTTCTCGGAGAACAAGCAGCCAAGGCAAGAAAACTCCTCCCAGAGAATGACAAAGGGGTTATCTCCCCTGACGTATCAGTATTTGAACTTGCAAAAAAGGCAAAAGACGGCTACAAGACCATAGAAGATACATACCCATATCTTAAAGGATTTTATCCAAAAGCAAAACCTGTAATATTCTCACATTTTATGTGCTACACGAAGATAACAGGAATATATCCGTACATAATACCGGAACCAAATATTAACTACAAAACTCCGATAATGAGTCTGCCTTCAACCATAAATCACGAGATGGCACATCAAAGAGGCATATCCCGTGAAGATGAGGCAAACTTTATAGCGTACCTTGCCAGTATAAACAATCCGGATCCCTTGTTCCAGTATTGAGGATACTACCTTGCTTTAAACCACTCACTTAACGCTTTGTCCGCACATAATGGAGACGCATCAAGAAGAGTATACGAAGCACTCGACAAAGGAATACTAAGAGACATGCAGGCTGCAAGGGAATTCTGGAAGCAGTTTGAAACCCCCAAAAACATAGTAGCCACGGTATCTGAAAATGTTAACAACAAATATCTAGAAACAGTAAATGTAGAAGATGGAGTACACAGCTACGGCAGAATGGTAGATCTGCTGCTTGCGTACAGAAGAGCAGAAAAGGAAGCCAACTAGCAGCTTCCTTTTTTTATATCCAATTCATATCCAAAATTTATGGTTCTTCCGGTTCTTCCGTCTCATCCGGTTCCAGCAAGGAGATGTTTACCTCGTAGATATATTCTCCTATTAGTTCAAATCTTTCATCCAGTGTAATCTTGAGTGGAATACTGTAAATTCCAACACTTCTATCAGTCAAATCAAGGGTAGGATTCAGCGAGCTTCTCTGCAGAGTTTTCAAATCCTTCTCCTTGCCCTTTATTTTAATGATAAACACATCAGGTGATATTACATACTCATAAACATCAAGCTCCATTCCAGGCTTGCTGAGTATTGTATCAGTTATTTCAAACTCCTTGATCTGATACTCTTCAATATCCACGGTCAATGTAACTTTGTTGTTTCCGTAAACTGAAACCCTCTCAGGCAGGAAGTCAGAAATATTTATTTCTCTGACATAGTCTTCACTTCTGCCTGTTACATCATAAGCCCCAAGATTAATACTGCTTATTCTGCTCAAATCTGCAGCACTGCCCTGGAGCAGAACTGTAGTAGAGGAAAGACTTGACGAGTCGATATAGAAATCAGTTTCAGGCTCTCCAACAACACTGTATACCAAAGGAACTTCTTTTGCCACTTCTATTTTCACTGTTATGGTTACCGTGTTGTTGAAATAGTGGGAAACATCCTCTCCCCTTTTTGAAATATATCTGCCAATAAAGCTTGCAGTCTTGTTGCCGTCTATCGAGTTTCTTGCAATACTGTCAGACAGATTTACCTGAATCTCTTCCAGTTCCTCCACCAATGAAGAAAGGTCGCTAACAGGTATGCTGTCAGGCTCCGCAGTTACATTGATGAATTTGTAGTTTTCTTTTAACAAGGAATCGTCATATATAAGTCTTACATCCAGGTAAGTCTCCATTCGCTTGTCAAACACAAAATCTATCTGCTTTGGATAGTAGTCTTCAATTCTAATGCCGTATCTTGAGCAGGTGGGTTTGCTTACGTTAAGCTTTATCTCTCCCGGTTCCTTGACCTCTGAAAAATCCACCGAAGAATACAGTTCACTAAGAAGAAGATTGTTTACAATATCTTCCCTGCCCTTTACAGTAACTGTTACAACCGTTGGATAAGTAACAGTCGTGTTAATCAACTCTTTTGTAGCAGGATAATTCTGATTTTCTATGGTAAGAGGTATCTCAAGAGTTCTTTCAATCACAGGATTGGAATAGTTGAGGACAAACAGCCACAAAAGTATTCCTATTATGATGGAGCTGAATATGTAAAAGCTTTTGCTCTGAAGTATCTCCTTAAGCTTTTTATTCATTTGCTTCGCCCCTTCCAAAATGTAAAAATGTCCTTCTTCCGTTTGTCATCTTTCCTGACAAATTCATTAGTCAATATGGTTCTTAAGTTGTTAGGGGTTATGTTTCTAATCAAGGTTCCTCTTCTTGCTATTGAAACCTTGCTGGTTTCCTCGGATACAATTATACTGACACTATCGGATGTTTCAGTAACGCCAATACCAGCTCTGTGTCGTGTCCCCAGTTCCTTGCTTATATGAAGATCTCCGGTAAGAGGCAGCACGCACGCAGCTGCATGTATCTTGTTGTTGCGTATAATAACGGCGCCATCGTGAAGTGGTGTGTTTGGTATGAATATGAGCTGCAGGAGTTGCGAGCTTACAACACTATCTATGATTACTCCGGTTCTTACAATTTCCCCAAGATTTATATCCTTCTCAAAAACAATCAATGCGCCAACCTTGTCTCTTACGAGACCTTCTACCGCATTTACAACTTCATCTATCATTCTTGCGGTTTCCTGGGATTCCTGATAGCTGATGGATCGGAAAAAGTCCTTCAACTTGTTCTTTCCTATGCCCTCAAGAGCCCTTCTGATCTCCGGCGCAAAGGTGATAATAACGATAAACGGCAAAATCTGCAAGGCAAGACTCGTCAAATAGGACACGGTAGTCAACCCTATAAAATCGGCCAGCAGCGAAATTACAAGCACCAGAAGAATGCCTTTGATAAGCTGAAGGGCTCTGGTGTCTTTTAGCAACTGAGCCAGTTTATAGACCACAAAGGATACAATACCAATGTCTATTACAATCCTGAAAAAACTCCAGGTATCTTTTATTCCCAAGTATTCGGTAAGATAAGTGAAAATCTCGCCTATCTCCGGATTAGCCGCAATAATCTTCAAAAAATCACCTTATCTATATAATAAATAAAACAATGTTAATGCTATAGTGGATGATGCCATTGCAATTGCCAGGATCAGACATACTATTCTTACTATCTTCTTCTTTAGTTCCTGTTTCCTCACATAAGAATTACGCATAATCTTGTCTCCCATAAATAACGCTTAACGTTATTATGGAATCACAACCCCCTTTCCCTGTACTAAAAACCAATTAGTCTTCCTTTGCTTCCTCCTCGACCTCTTCCTTCTCAGCATATTTTGCATTAATTTCTTCAATCCTTCTGATGATCTGTTCCTTCTCGGCGTCCATGCGCTCTTTTATCTGATTCACTGCATTATCCAAACTGCTTTTTGCATTCTCGATCATCTCTTCAACTTCCAGCTTCATGTCTCTAATGATCTTGTTCAAATCCACAATCAACATGCGCTTTTCATCTGCCTGAATTGAAAGTCTTTCCCTTTCCTTTGCAGATTCCTCTTGAGCTTTGGCAATGATATTCTTTGCAGTGTTCTCCGCATTTATTAAAACATCTGCTATTTTTGTTTTTTCTTCCTGGGCTTGAATATATGCTGTGGACAGTTCATTGAGTTTTGATGCAAGCTGTTCGTTCTTTGCTCTGAGCTCGTCGCATTCTTTTGCCTTTTCACTTAGAGACTGCTGATATTGAGATACTAGCTTCTCTATGTATTCGTTAACCTGCTTCTTGTTAAAACCGCTAAATTCCGTATCAAATACTTTATTGCCTTTTGCCATTATGTTCTCCTCCTGCCAGCTCTTAAAATTGTTACAGTTGTGTATAATTCTACTTATTCAGTATATTGTATTGGCTATCTTTCGTCAAGTTCAAAATATGCCATTTGGATGCACTACCACCTTCTTTTGACATAAGGAAAAGGCGTCTCCGAAGGCGCAGGACTTTGAGATGGCTCCGGTGTCTTTTCTGGTGTGGGGGATGGAGTTCCCTCGGGTTCGACATAAACAACCACGTAAGAACTGTGAGAGGATGAATAAACAATATCGCCAAAGCCTACCTTTGCCTCACCAGATATTTCAACAATATTGTAACCGACATGCAGATCCTGTCTTTTAAGAGTAAGGAACAGATCGCTGGTTGTAAAAACAACCCTGTCCTCTTCCAAAGCTACATCATATATACTCCTGCTTACACCATCGGAGTACAGTCTGTAAAATGACACATCCTCTCTTGTATATGTAAACTTCTTCAAAAGATCGTTCAAGTTGGAATAATTGTCTTTTAAAATTCCCCTCACCTTGTACCTTGCAACCACCAAATCCTCGTCTTTCCCCATCTTGTACAAGGAATCCGAAACCACCTCACAATCTATGCCGTGAAACGCCTTTTCCCAACCCGGATTTATGCTGCCTGTAAAGGTTGCATATCGGTAAACGGAACTGTCATTTAACGACTGATAGTATAGAACAAGACTTCCGCCACCCAGGCCCCAGCCAGTAATTCTGGCATACTCAAAAAGCGAAGGCAG
>JAAYLF010000310.1 GCA_012522035.1 Clostridiaceae bacterium | reverse complement strand
CTCCTAGACATGGCCCTGTTTACAGAAAGAATCCCAATAAAATAATGGATGACTATTACAGATTCTCCCAGTATGCAGATGGGAAAGGAAAGAATGAAGTTACCATATTGTGGGGTTCAATGTACGGAATGACAAAAAAGGCTGTTGATTTTGTTGAAGGCATACTTGAAAGAGAGGGTGTTAAATACAACAAGCTTCAGATGCCCTTGGAAAGCAACAGTGAAATGGTGGCGACAGTATTCAAGTCTGCCGCAGTGATAATTGCAGCTCCTACATATGAGTACAAGCTCTTTCCACCTGTAGCAGCTGCATTGGATGAGATAGGAAGGAAGAGGATTACAGGAAAGACAGCATTTAGATTTGGCTCCTATGGCTGGTCGGGTGGCGCAGAGAAGGAGTTGAAAGAAATCATTGAAAGAAACAATATGAAGTGGGATTTCATTGACTCGGTGGAGTTTGAGGGAGCTCCCAAGGAAGAACATCTTGAAAAGATTGAAAAGGCTGTTTTGGAGCTCATAGAAAAGATTAAGGACAAGATCGTGGAGTGAGGATAAAATGAAAAGCAACCTGGATGTTTTCCCAAATACATATTCCTTGTGAAGATTAATGCGTTTAAGGATAGACGAAAGAAAGTCAGGGAGCTTGCAGAAAGGCGGCTCATACCTTGGAAGTACATGGTATTACCCATATTCGGAAAGATACGGAATTTGGAACTTGTTTTTATAGAGCTTGAGAACAGCAGGATAGTATGATGAGGAGTAGTAGCTACTCCTCATATATCATTTTACGGGTCATACCGCCATCTACGACCAAATTTATACCGGTGACAAAATCATTCTCTTTGTCTGTCAGGAAAAGGCATGCTCTTGCGATATCTTCCGGCTTTCCCACACGTTTTGACAGGTGTTGTTCGTGATCAATATCTCTTAGTTTTACATAGTCTCCCGTCTCAATCCAGCCAGGAGAGATTGCATTTACTGTAATCTGTCTTTCCCCAATGATGCAGAAAGAGCATGGGTTATGGCTACAATCCCACCTTTTGAAGCTGCATACGCTTCGGAGTTTGGTTCGGACATAATGGCTCTTGTTGATGCAATATTAACTATACAGCCACCTTCTTTGTTCTTGCGCATGTACTTTGCAGCTTCTCTGGAGCACAAGAAAACACTTCTTAAATTTGTGTTTATTATATCATCCCATTCTTCAACTGATAATTCATACGGAGACTTGAAAACCGATACCCCGGCATTGTTTATCAGGATATATATATGCCCATATGCTTTATATGTGCTTTCCATCAGCCGTATTATGTCAGTCTCAACTCTTACGTCAGCTGCCATAAATACAGCATTAAACCCTTTCTCCTTTATACTCTCCGCTGTCTTTATCCCGTTTTTCTCATCATTGTCTGCTATTACCACACAGGCACCCTTTTCAGCATAAAGGGTGGCAACAGCTTTACCTATTCCCTTTGCAGCACCCGTTACAATAACCGTTTTATTCTTAAAAGCCATCAACACCACTTCCTTTTTAGTTTATAAAATACTATCATAAATCCTAGGTTCTTATCAAAAATTATCGATAAAAAATTTTGAGTGTAGATTTTAACATGGTATAATACCCACATATGTCTTACCAGATTAAGGAAGTGAAGCTAATGAAGAAAAAAGGTAAAAAGAAAAGAGCCCTTGTTGCAGTACTTGTTATATTTTTAATTCTCGGTGTAGTTATTGGAGCATTTGTATACAACATGAATGTACCAAAGAATCTGGGAGTTAAAGTGAGCAAAGAGCGTATGATAGTGCTCTAAAAAAACTGAACTTGGACAAAGACACAGACAAAGAAGTATTGGATGTGGATGCAAGGCTTACCAGTGAAGAAGTGACATCCCTGCTTGGATACAACAAGTCTGAAGACAGCGCTTTTCAGAAGGTTCAGGTAAGGGTGAACAAAGATGATACTGTGGATTTTTCCGGTGTTGTGAACAAGGAATTTTTGCTGGAGACAATGCTTGGCGGATCAGTTTCTAAAGAATCTTTGCTTGAATCTGCTCCAGCTTTAAAGTACCTGCCTAACAAGCTTACCGTGTATTTTAACTTTTCTGGCGAGGTTGCAAACAATACGACTGATATTGCTATAAATAAGTTAAGTCTTATGGGTGTTGGCTTGCCAAAAAGCTTGTACAAGAAAAAGGATATGCAAGAAAGTATAAACAATGCTTTGAGCAGTTTTTTGAAAGCACAAGCTGAGCAGAACAAGGGATCTTTTGATATGGTTAAACCTCAGGGTGGGGAACTTGTTGTTAAAGGACAGCTGCCTGCAACTGCTTTTCAGAACAGCGATAATTAAGAATCTTGCCAATTAATTTTTCTGGCATATGTTTCTCCATTATGCTAAAATACACCTTATGCGAAAAAATGCATGGCTTTTAGCAAATGGAGGAAAATATATGAAGCAACCCGTATCAACTGGTGCTGTTAATAGATTCAAAGATGTATTTATAGGGGACAGAAAGTTTTATCATGCGGTTTTTGTGCTGGTTTTGCCCATAATTGTGCAGAATGCCATCACACACTTTGTAAACCTTCTTGACAACATCATGATAGGACAGGTTGGAACAACCCAAATGTCCGGTGTTGCAATCGCCAATCAGCTGATATTTGTTTTTAACCTTACTGTTTTTGGAGGTTTGTCAGGAGCGGGCATATTTGGAGCCCAGTTTTTTGGTGCCGGGGATCATAAGGGGCTGCGATACACTGTACGGTTCAAGATTTGGACCGTTATTGTCGTTTTGTCAGTTGCGGTTGCTTTGTTTCTTACTCGAGGAGACCAGTTAATCTCTTTGTACCTGACAGGTGATGGAGATGCTGCCGAAAGGGCAGCCATGCTGGAGTATGGAAGGCGTTATCTTAATATAATGTTGTGGGGGCTTTTGCCTTTTTCTTTGTCTCAGGTTTACTCAGGTACTTTGCGTGAGATGGGTGAGACTATGCTCCCAATGAAGGCAGGCGTGGCAGGGGTTTTTACAAATCTCTGCATGAATTACGTATTAATATTTGGAAAACTTGGATTGCCTGCGCTGGGAGTTGAAGGAGCTGCAATAGCAACAGTGTTGGCAAGGCTTGTTGAGCTATGCATAATTGTCATATATGTTCACCGTAATTCTGAAAGGTTTCCTTTTGCAAAAGGACTTTTCAGTTCCTTTACAATACCTAAAGTCCTAACTTTTGACATAATTAGAAAAGGGTCTCCTCTTCTTGTGAATGAGTTTTTATGGTCTTTGGGAATGTCTACAATAACACAACTGTTTTCCACCCGTGGATTAAATGTTGTTAGTGCCATAAATATTACAAGTACAATAACGAACTTGTTCAATGTCGTTCTGTTCTCCATGGGGGCTGCAGTTGCTGTCATGGTAGGACAGGCTCTGGGTGCAAACGATATACCAAGAGCAAAGCAGTACTCATGGAGACTTATGTTTGTCAGTGTATGCACTTGTATTGCGGTTGGCAGCGTGCTTGCTGTTCTTGCTCCTCTGTTTACGCATATATACAAGACTACTGATGATGTACGCTTGCTGGCTACCCGTTTCATGCAGACGAATGCTTTTTACATGGTGTTTACTGCAGTTGCCAACTGCTCATATTTCACCATAAGATCCGGAGGCAAGACGTATGTAACTGTTTTGTTTGACAGTGTGTACACCTGGGCTATCTTCGTACCTCTTACATATGTCTTGACACACTTTACATCACTAAACATTCTGGTTCTTTACCTTCTCTGCTATTCAGCTGAAATTATTAAGTGTATAATTGGAGTAATAGTGGTCAGGACAGGTTTTTGGGCGCAGAACATGGTGCAGTATAATGAATTAGAGGTGAAAGAATGATAACATACAAAAATTGTGCCGAAGTAAATGACGATGCTGTATTCGAAGCCTTTCAAGGGGGCTTTTCAGATTATGTTTTTAAATTTCAGCACACAAAAGATGTGTTTGTAAAGAACTTCTTTGGGATTGAAGGAAACAAACGCGAGTATTCTTTTATTGCACTGGATGGGGACAAGCCTGTAGGTCTTGTGCTGGGTGGCGTCAAGGTGTATGAAGGAATCAGGACACTAAGATGTGGAGCTTTATGTGTTCATCCTGACTACAGGGGAAGTGAAGCAAGTCACAGATTGTTTGACCTGCATAAAAATACAGCCCTTAAGGAAGGCTGCAGGCAGATGTTTTTGGAAGTCATTGCAGGGAATGACCGGGCTATTCGGTTCTATGAGAAAAAGGGTTACGAGAAAAGGTATGACCTTGCATACTACTCTCACAGCAATCCGGTGGAATTTGATGAGGCATTGCCTGAAGGTGCTATTGTAGAAAGAATTGACATGGATAGCTTAAGGGAGTTTGGCAAAAACGGCAGCGGAGTACATGTTAATTGGCAGAATGATTTTGATTACATATCCCAATTGGATACACAAGTTAATTATGGCTTGGGGTTCCGGAATGATAGGAGCTTTGAGCATTGGCTTGCATGGCAAAATCAGCTTTTTGTGGATTTTGCCAGATTGCCGGGGCACGGGTCTTGCAAGAGGACTATTGAGCTGGGCCATACGGGAACTTGAGCCAAAGAGACTTTTTATATCTTTCCACTATAATG